>CANBWK010000073.1 GCA_947373105.1 Comamonadaceae bacterium
CCGTCCATGCGAATCGCAGCACCGGAGACCAAAGGTTTGCCGTGTTGCATGCAGGCCAAGTTCACCGCTTGGCGTGTCAAAAAGTTGTCGCAACAATCCAGCACCACATCGGCTTGCGCAACCAGTCGGTCCAGCAAAGCGGCATCGGCGCGTTCAGCAATGGCCGAGACGCGCACGTCAGGGTTGATGGCATGGATGGCTTGTTGCGCTGAGTCGACCTTGAACTGTCCCACTCGAGCCAGTGTGTGGGCGATTTGGCGTTGCAAGTTGGTGGCATCCACCGTGTCAGGGTCCACCAAAGTGATGTGGCCGACACCGGCGCTTCCCAAGTACAAAGCCACAGGTGAACCTAAACCGCCGGCGCCAATGACCAGGGCATGGGAGGCCAGAATTTTTTCTTGACCCTCAATACCCAGTTCATTGAGCAAGATGTGGCGCGAATAGCGCAGCAACTGATCGTCAGTCATCTCTGGGCTTGGATTCGTGAGCAAGAGTTACTTGTCTTTTTTCTCTTCTTTGCGTTCTGCCAAAGTCTTGCTGATCAACACGGGCTTGCCCTTGAGTTGGTTCAGAGCTTGGTTCAGTTGAAAGTCCTTCTCAGAGCCGAACTCCGGTGGGCGACGCTCGGCCACGGGTTTTTTGGACTCTTCTTCCAATTTTTTCATCGCCTCTTCGCGGGCCTTCTCGCGGTCGGCATCTTTCTTCTCGGCTTCTTTGCCGTTGCCCAGATGCTTCTCGAGGTCGGCCTCACGTGTACGCAAGACTGCAAATGGACTGCCATTTTCGGTTTCGTCCACCATCACGTCAGGCACGATGCCCTTGGCCTGAATTGAACGTCCGTTGGGCGTGTAGTAACGCGCAGTCGTGATTTTCAGCGCGGTGTCTGGGCCCAGTTGACGCACGGTTTGAACTGAGCCTTTACCGAAGGTTTGACTGCCCATGAGGGTCGCACGCTTGTGGTCTTGCAACGCGCCCGCGACGATTTCACTGGCCGAGGCAGAGCCTTCATTGACCAAAACCACCAAAGGTACTTTTTTGAATGCGCCTTGAGTGGCTTGCGTCAATCGGGCGATGGGGTCGTTGGTGGCATTTCGCCGCCAAAATTGCGGCGACGCTTTGTAGGTGAACTTGCTTTCGTCCAATTGACCATTGGTGGAAACCACTGTCACATTCTCGGGCAAGAAGGCGGCAGACAATGCCACGGCAGCGTCAAGCAAGCCGCCGGGGTCGTTGCGTAAATCCAGCACCAAGCCTTTGATTTGCGGGTCCTGTTTGTACATGTCTTCAAGCTTGCGCGAAAAGTCCTCTACTGTTCGCTCTTGGAACTGAGCGACACGGATCCAGCCAAAGCCGGGCTCAATCAGTTTGGATTTGACCGATTGCGTCTTGATCTCTTCGCGCACGATCGTCACCGGGAAAGTGCGGCTTTCTTCTTTACGGAAGATCGTCAGCACGACTTTGGTGTTGGGTTCACCGCGCATGCGCTTGACGGCATCGTTCAAGCTCAAGCCTTTGACAAAGGTGTCGTCAATTTTCGTGATCAGATCGTTGGTTTTCAATCCCGCGCGGTCGGCCGGCGACCCTTCGATCGGAGAAACCACTTTCACAAAACCATCTTCTTGGCTGATTTCGATGCCGACACCCACAAACTTGCCGGAGGTGCCTTCGCTGAATTCCTTGTAGCTTTTCTTATCGAAATACTGGGAGTGGGGGTCCAGGCTGGCAACCATGCCTGAGATGGCTTCGGTGATGAGTTTTTTCTCATCCACCGGCTCCACATAGTCGCTCTTGACCATACCGAACACGGCCGCCAATTGCTGCAACTCCTCCAGAGGCAGGGGGGCAAAGCTGCTGCGAGCAGCTGTTTGCAATGACACGGTAGTCAGTGCACCAGCCATGGCACCGACCGTAATCCAGCCGGCAATTTTCAGTTTGTTTCCCATAATCCTTGACCTCGGTCGATCCCGTAATTCAAATCAATATACACCCAGCCCCTGTCTTATGCACAGGATAGGCTTTGTTTTGCGCGAATGAGGGCTTCAGGCCTTGCCTTGGCCGGCCACAGCCGCAGCAGCTTTAGCGGCTGCTTGGGCATCGCCCAGGTAATAGTGGCGAATCGGCTTGAGGTTCGCATCCAGTTCATAGACCAATGGAATGCCGTTGGGTATGTTCAGCTCCACGATGGCTTCATCCGAGATGTTGTCCAGGTACTTGATCAGGGCGCGAATCGAGTTGCCATGTGCTGCAACCACTACGCGTTTGCCGGACTTGATGGCGGGTGCCATGGCTTCATTCCAGAAAGGCACCACACGGGCCACGGTGTCTTTCAGGCACTCGGTCAGCGGCGCTTGCTCGGGCGCCATGTTGGCGTAACGCAGATCGGTGCGTTCGCAGCGGGGGTCGTTTTCTGCCAGAGCTGGAGGCGGCACGTCATAGCTGCGGCGCCAGGCCAGCACTTGGGTATCTCCGTATTTTTTTGCGGTTTCTGCTTTGTTCAAGCCTTGTAAGGCGCCATAGTGACGCTCGTTCAAGCGCCAACTGTTGGTCACGGGCAGCCAGTGGCGTTCCATTTCGTCCAGGGTCAACCACAGGGTGCGAATGGCGCGGCGCAACACGCTGGTAAAGGCCATGTCAAACTCATACCCTTCTGCTTTCAGCAATCGGCCAGCTTCTCGGGCTTGCGCTTCGCCAGTGGGTGTCAAATCCACATCGGTCCAGCCGGTAAAGCGGTTTTCCAGATTCCAGGTGGACTCGCCGTGGCGAATCAAGACAAATTTGTACATGGTTGAAGGTTTTAAAAAACAAAGAAAACAGTTGTCAGCCACACATTTTAGAATCCTTGGGTAGGCAATGCATTCAAAGCAGCGCTGATTTATTCTTTTAAAGGTTATTTTGTGAAATTTTTTCTCGACAACTGGATGCTCATGGTCATCGCCTTGACCTCAGGCGCAGCCCTGATGTGGCCTATTTTGGCGCAGGGTGCCGCCTCGGGTTTGACCACTGCGCAAGCGGTGCAACTCATCAACCGCGAAAAAGCAGTGGTGATTGATGTGTGTGAGCCTGAAGAATTTGCACAAGGTCACGTGGCTGGCGCTAAAAACGTGCCTTTGGCCCAGCTCGAAGCGCAACTCCCCAAACTGGTCAAGAACAAAACCACCCCCGTCGTCGTGCTCTGCCAAGCCGGTTCTCGCGCCGCCCGCGGTGCCGCCCAAGCCCGCAAAATGGGGTATGAACAAGCCCAGCCTTTGGCGGGCGGTCTCAAAGCTTGGCGCGAAGCCAGTCTGCCCATCGAAAAAACTTAAAGGAACCATGCCATGCAACACGTCAAGATGTACACCACCGCGGTTTGCCCCTACTGCGTGCGGGCCAAGCAAATCCTCAAGGCCAAGGGCGTCGAGCAGATCGAAGAAATCCGCATCGACACCGATCCCGCGCAGCGCGACCACATGATGGCCATCACCTCGCGCCGCACTGTGCCTCAAATCTTCATTGGCGAGACCCATGTGGGCGGCTGCGACGATTTGATGGCGCTGGACGCCAAAGGTGGATTGGTCACCCTGTTGCAAGCCGTCTGATGCTTCACGGAACTGCCTTCCAGGCCGTTTCAATTCGTTCATAATCACCTGTTCCTAAAAGTGCGGCTTGGGCCGCACTGGACGGTATTTTTTTACATCTCAAGAGTTCCTCATGGCCGACTTAGACCCCGTTTTCCAAATCCAGCGTGTGTACCTTAAAGAGGCTTCTCTGGAGCAGCCCAATTCACCAGCCATCTTGCTCGAACAACAGCAACCCACCGTAGACATTCAGTTGGGCGTGGAGTCTTCGCCAGTGGCCGAAGGTGTTTTTGAAGTGTGCGTCACCGCCACTGTTCACACCAAAATAGATGACAAAACTGTGTTTTTAGTCGAGTGCAAACAAGCCGGCATTTTCGAAATCCGGAACCTGCCTGACGACCAAATGGGCCAGATCATGGGCATCGCATGCCCGCAAATCGTTTACCCTTATCTGCGCGGCAACGTGGCCGATGTGGTGACGCGTGCAGGCTTTCCGCCCGTTCACTTGGCCGAAATCAACTTTCAGGCCATGTACGAGCAACAGCAAGCCCAATTGGCAGAACAAGCGGCTGCCCCGCAAGTTCAGTAATTCAGAACCTGACCCCAAGCATGCACATCACCTTCATGGGTGCCGGCGCTTGGGGCACGGCGCTGGCCATTGCCGCCAGCCGTCAAACTTCAGACCACCGGGTTAGCCTGCATGCGCGTGACGCTGCGCAGGCTCAGGCCATGCATCAGCAAGGCAGCAACGCGCGCTATTTGCCGGGCATTGCCCTGCCTGAAGCCCTGATAATCATCTCCGGCCCTTTGGATGCATGCATTGAGCAAGCCAAGGCCGAAGACCTCTTTGTCATTGCCACCCCCATGGCGGGCCTGCGCAGCAGCTTACAGGCCCTGCAAGGTGTGACCGCCTCAGTAGCCTGGCTGTGCAAGGGCTTTGAGTCAGGCACGGGCCTGATGCCCCACGAACTGCAAGCTCAAGTTGCCCCGCATGTGCGAGCCGGGGCTTTGAATGGCCCCAGCTTTGCGCTGGAAGTGGCCCGCAACCAACCCACCGCGCTGGTGGCCGCCAGCCAACATGCTTCTGTGCGCGAGGCGCTGGTCAAAGCCTTTCACGGCGCTGCGCTGCGTGTGTATACCAACGACGACATTGTCGGGGTTGAAGTGGGCGGCGCAGTGAAAAACGTTTTGGCCATTGCCACCGGCCTCTGCGACGGCCTGGATCTGGGTCTGAACGCTCGCGCAGCGCTGATCACCCGAGGCCTGGCCGAAATGACCCGCCTGGGCGTGGCCTTGGGCGCCAAACCCGAAACCTTCATGGGCCTGTCTGGCCTGGGCGACCTGGTGCTCACCGCCACCGGCGACCTCAGCCGCAACCGACAGGTCGGTCTGCTGCTGGCACAAGGCATGAGCCTCGATGAGGCAGTGACCTCGCTCGGCCACGTGGCCGAAGGCGTCTACAGTGCCCGCACCGTGCTCCAACGTGCCCAAGGTCTGGCCGTTGACATGCCGATCACCGAAGCGGTGGTGGCGCTGCTCGATGGCCGTTTGAAAGCCGCAGAGGCCGTGCAAGTGCTGATGGGACGCGGGCCTCGGGGCGAGACGGTTTAGTCTGGGTTTTCAGATTGCGCTGAATACAGCTCAAACCTCAAAGTTATCTATCAACCGCGTTTTACCCAACTTAGCCGCACCCAATACCACCAGCGCATCACCCGCTTGCGGGGCTTGCAGGTCGTGGCGGCGGCGCACCGTGAGGTAGTCGGGTTGCCAGTCGCGTTGGCTCAAGGCCGACATGGCTTTGCCTTCGAGAGCGGGCAAGTGGGTGGCCAGAGCGCTGGCGGCGGCCAGGGCATCGCGGCCGAGTTCGCGCAGTGTTAAAGACAGGTGCAACGCCTCTGTGCGTTCGCTCTCGGTCAGGTAGCCGTTGCGTGAACTGAGTGCCAAGCCGTCATCGGCCCGGCAAGTTTCGACGCCGATCACGCTGATGGGCAGCGCGAACTGGCGCACCATTTGGCGGATCACCATGAGTTGCTGGTAGTCCTTCTTGCCGAACACGGCTACGCCTTGGGTCTTGCCTGTAAATACGCTCATGAACAGCTTCATCACCACGGTGGACACGCCCGTGAAAAAGCCGGGGCGGAATTCCCCTTCGAGGATGTCGGCCAGCGCCGGATCGGCGTGGACCTTGACGGTTTGGGCTTCGGGGTAGAGGTCGGTTTCGCGTGGGGCAAAAATCACATCGCAGCCTGCGGCTTCGAGCTTGGCGCAGTCGGCGTCCCAGGTGCGGGGGTAGCTGTCAAAGTCTTCGTGCGGCAAGAACTGCAGGCGGTTCACAAAGATGCTGACCACGGTGCAGTCGCCTTGCGGCTTGGCCAGCTCGACCAGTTTGATGTGGCCTGCATGCAGATTGCCCATGGTGGGGACAAAGGCAGGGCATTGGCTGTGGGCCAAGTGCTGGCGCAGTTCGGGGATGGAGCGGGCGATGTGCATAGAGTTCAGGAATTGGGCCATTGCGGCTGTTGTCGCAGCTGAAGCTGCGACCTGCGGGATGTTGACCTGCGCAAAAATGGGTCAGTTGGGCGTGTAGGCCAGACGCACATAAATGGGCGCGAAGGCTTCGGCCTGGGTGATTTCGATCAGGGTTTCCTTGGCCAGCTCCAAAAGTGCAATGAAGGTCACCACCAAAACGGGCGTGCCTTGGCTGGGGTCAAACAGATGCTCAAACTCCACAAATTTGCGGCCCTGCAGGTGCCTGAGCACGATGCTCATGTGCTCGCGTACGCTGAGTTCTTCACGGCTGATTTTGTGGTGCTGAATCAAGGTGGCGCGCTTCAAGATATCTCGCCACGCGTCTTGCAATTCTACCAAATGCACATCCGGAAAACGCGGCTGCAGGCTTTGCTCAATGTAGACCTGCGCTTTGATGAAGTCGCGGCCAAAATGCGGCATTTCGTTAAGCCGCATGGAGGCCAGTTTCATTTGTTCGTATTCCAGCAAACGTCGCACCAACTCGGCACGCGGGTCTTCGGGCTCTTGGCCTTCGGCCACTTTTTTGGGTGGCAGCAGCATGCGCGATTTGATCTCGATCAGCATGGCCGCCATCAGCAGGTATTCAGCCGCCAACTCCAGGTTGTGCTTGCGAATCTCGTCCACATAGGTCAGGTACTGGCGGGTAACCGCCGCCATCGGGATGTCCAGAATGTTGAAATTCTGCTTGCGGATCAGGTAAAGTAATAAATCCAGCGGGCCTTCAAAAGCCTCCAGAAAGACCTCCAGGGCATCGGGCGGAATGTACAAGTCGGTCGGCATCGAGAACAAAGGCTCACCGTACAAACGCGCCACCGCCACATGGTCTACCACCATAGGCATACCCGCAGCATCGACCAATGCCGTGGCTTGCGAATCTTGCAATTCAGGTGCGTTGCTCATGCGCTGGTGCTGTGTGTTTTATGCCAGGGTCTGGTAAACGTAGGGCTTTTGTGCTACGCGACCCGTTTTGAATTCTTGTTGCTCCGTGCGATCGACTTGTTTGTCCCACAGCAAATCACGACCTTGGCGTTGTTGGGCCTCCAGCGCTGGTTTATCCGCTTTCAACTGGTCGATGAACTGGGTGGTGTCTGATTGGTAGTCGGGTCGGCGAAAGAAATGCTTGAGTGCCATGGAAAATTCGATTTAATGTAGGCGGTGAACCGCGTAGAACGCTATTTTAGCGGTCGCTGCTCATGGGGACGGGGTTTGCACTTTCCGTCAAAGTTTGAGCCAAGATCAAACCTTGCGCCACATCCAGTGCCAGTCGGTTTGACAGCAGCGCCATCAGGCCACTGCGCTGCGCGATGTCGAGGGGTTGATGAGCCAGGCCACAGACCACCAGGCGGACGTTTTTCTTGGCGCAGAGTAAGGCAAAGTCATGCAAGGCTTCAGCGCCGGAAGAATCCACGTAGATCACATTTTTCAAATCCAGTACCACCGCCTTGAGTTGTGTTTGCGGCGGCAAGGCATCTTCAATGGTTTCCAGCAATTGCACCGCACCAAAAAACAAGGCGCCATACAAACGCCAAGCTTGAATGACCGCAGCATGATCCGCCAGAGCAGGGTCATCCTGCGCTGTCACGGATTCAATGCGGGTCAGGTTGGAAATTCTGTAGATAAAGGTCAGGCCGGCGGCAAACAGACCGACCTCAACGGCCACAGTCAGGTCCACCACCACGGTCAGCACAAACACAGCCAGCAAGGTGACGCGGTAGGGCATTCGGAATTGCCGCAAATCCACAAAAGCCCGCCATTCGCCCATGTTCCAAGCTACAAACAACAGGATGGCCGACAAAGCAGGCAGGGGCACAAAGTTGGCCAGGGGCGCGGCAATGAGCACCACAGCCAGCAAGACCAGCGCATGCACCATGCCGGCCACCGGGCTGTTGGCACCGCTTTTGACGTTGGTTACCGTGCGGGCAATCGTGCCCGTAGCGGGCATGCCGCCAAAAAATGGCGTGATGAAGTTGGCCACGCCTTGGGCCATGAGTTCTTGATTGGGATCGTGTCGGTCGCCAATCAGGCCATCGGCAATGCGGGCGCACAGCAGCGATTCAATGGCGCCGAGCAAGGCCAGCGTGAGCGTCGGCATTACCAAATGTTGGGCCGTGGCCCAACTGAATTCTGGCCATTGGAAATGGGGCAAAGCCGCCGGAATACCGCCAAACTTGCTGCCAATGGTGGCCACCGGCAAATCCAAAGCTTGCACAGCCAAGGTGGCCAGCACCAAGGCCACGATGGAGCCAGGTACTGGTTGCATCCATTGGCCGATGCGGCGTTTGCTGAGCAGCCCGCCCAAGCGCTGCCAACCGACGATGAGCGACAAGGAGGCCAAGCCCACCCAAAGCGCAGGCAAACTGGTACCCGGCGCGGCCTGCCAAAGCGCATTGACCATGCCGACAAAGTCGGCGGGCATATTGCGCACTTCGAGCCCCAAAAAATCCTTGATTTGGGATGAAAAAATCAGTACTGCGATACCGTTGGTAAAGCCAATCACCACCGCGACCGGGATGAATCGAATCAGCGAGCCCAAACGCACCAGACCCATGACAAACAAAAGCACGCCTGACATGGCCGTGGCAATGATCAAGTTGGCCAGGCCATAGCGCTCCAAAATGCCATACACGATGACAATGAAAGCGCCTGCGGGCCCGCCGATTTGGACGCGCGAACCCCCCAGTGCCGAAACCAAAAAGCCGGCAATGATGGCAGTGAACAAGCCCGCTTCGGGCTTGAGGCCAGAGGCAATGGCAAAGGCCATGGCCAAGGGCAAAGCCACGACCGCTACAGTGAGGCCCGCGCCCAAGTCCTGAATAAAGAGCTGTCGGTTGTAGCCGATCAGGGTGTCAAGCAAACGGGGGCGAAAATGAAGTGACATGGTCATGCAGTGCGATTGTTCATGACATTGTGCGCCCTGCAATGAGTCTGAAGATCAATGGATCCGCATGCCAGGCTTGGCGCCCGGCCAGGGGTGCAGCACATAGATGCCGGGCTCGGCTTTTTCGTCGGCGTGGCTGGCGGCCAGCACCATGCCTTCGGAGACGCCAAACTTCATTTTGCGAGGCGCCAGGTTGGCCACCATCACGGTCAGTTTGCCGATCAGGTCTTCGGGTTGGTACATGCTGGCGATGCCTGAAAAGACATTGCGCATGCGGCCCTCGCCCACGTCCAATGTGAGGCGCAGCAGCTTGACCGAGCCTTCCACCGGTTCGCAGTTGACGATCTGCGCGATGCGCAAATCGATCTTGGCAAAGTCGTCAATGGAAATGGTCTCGGCGATCGGCTCGCCGCCGGGGATGAGCGCAGGCACCACCGGCTCGGGCGCTTCAAACAAGGCGTCGAGTTGTTTCACGTCCACGCGCTGCATCAGGTGTTGGTAGGTCTGGATGGTGTGGCCCGCGCCGAGCAAGGTTTGCGCTTGCGCGAAGGTGAAAGGCGAGACATTCAAAAAGGCCTCCACCTGCGCCGCTAAACCGGGCAGTACTGGCTTGAGTTGCAGACTCAGCAGGCGAAAAGCTTCGATGCAAGCGGTGCACACATCGTGCAGTCGCGCATTCATGCCCTCTTGCTTGGCCAATTCCCAAGGCTTGTTTTGGTCGACATAGGCGTTGACCTTGTCGGCCAGCAGCATGATTTCGCGCAGGGCTTTGCCGTATTCGCGCACTTCGTAACAGTCGGCGATACCGGGCGTAGCCGCTTGCAAGGCGGTCAGCAAGGCTTGGCCATCTGCGCTGACTGTGCCCAACTGGCCGCCAAATCGTTTGGCGATGAAACCGGCCGAGCGCGAGGCGATGTTCACGAACTTGCCAATCAAGTCGCTGTTCACGCGCAGCATGAAATCTTCGGCATTGAAGTCGATGTCTTCGTTGCGGGCCGAGAGTTTGGCGGCCAGGTAGTAGCGCAGCCACTCGGGGTTCATGCCCAGGCTCAAATACTTGAGCGGGTCCAGGCCCGTGCCCCGGCTCTTGCTCATTTTTTCGCCGTTGTTCACCGTCAAAAAGCCGTGCACGTTCACCTTGTCGGGCGTCTTGCGGCCGCTGAAGTGCAGCATGGCGGGCCAAAACAAGGTGTGGAAGGTGACGATGTCCTTGCCGATGAAGTGGATCTGCTCCAGATCCGGGTTGGCCATGTAGGCGTTGTAGTCTTCGCCTCGTTTGTCCAGCAGGTTCTTGAGGGAAGCCAGGTAACCCACAGGCGCATCCAGCCACACATAAAAGTACTTGCCCGGCGCATCGGGGATCTCGATGCCAAAGTAAGGCGCGTCCCGAGAGATGTCCCAGTCGCCCAGACCTTCGCTGGTCGTACCGTCGGGGTTCGTGCGCACGCTGAACCATTCTTTAACCTTGTTGGCCACCTCGGGCTGCAGCTTACCGTCTTGGGTCCATTGGGTCAAAAATTCGACGCAGCGGGGGTCAGACAGCTTGAAGAAGAAGTGCTCCGAGGTCTTGAGCTCGGGCTTGGCGCCCGACAAAGCGGAGAAGGGGTTGATCAGGTCGGTGGGGGCATAGACCGCGCCGCAAACCTCGCAGTTGTCGCCGTACTGGTCTTTGGCGTGGCACTTGGGGCATTCTCCTTTGATGAAACGGTCCGGCAGGAACATGTTCTTTTCCGGGTCAAAGAACTGTTCCACGGCGCGCACCTCGATCAGCGAGCCGCCTTGGTCCAAAGGGATGTCGCGGAGGTCGCGGTAAATTTGGCGGGCCAGTTCATGATTTTCGGGCGCGTCGGTGCTGTGCCAGTTGTCAAAGGCGATGTGAAAGCCTTCCAAATAAGGCTTGCGGCCCGCGGCGATGTCGGCCACGAACTGCTGGGGCGTCTTGCCCGCCTTTTCGGCGGCAATCATGATCGGCGCTCCATGCGTGTCGTCAGCACATACAAAGTTGACTTGGCTGCCCTGCATTCTTTGGTAACGCACCCAGATGTCGGCCTGGATGTACTCCATGATGTGGCCGATGTGGAAATTGCCGTTGGCGTAAGGCAAGGCGGTGGTGACAAACAATTGGCGAGGCACGGTTGGGGCAGACATGGAATGACAACTTGTAGGGGAATCAGTGATTTTAGGGTTTGTTGCTCCCAGTTGTCGGTAAACTGCGCCCCAATTGATGAAAGAACCTCATGGCCACCCCAGAACAGCTGCTTCAAGCACTTCAAACCGTCGTCGATCCGAACACAGGCAAGGATTTTGTCTCCACCAAAGCCCTGAAAAACCTGGTGGTGGAGGGCGGTCATGTCTCCTTTGACGTGGAGTTGGGTTATCCCGCCAAAAGCCAAATCCCGGCGTTGCGCACGGCCTTGATCGCCGCGGCCAAGGGTGTGACTGGCGTGGACAACGTGTCGGCCAATGTGACGGTGAACATCGTCGCCCACTCGGCTCAGCGTGGTGTGGCCTTGCTGCCGCAGGTCAAAAACATCGTGGCGGTGGCATCGGGCAAAGGAGGTGTGGGCAAAAGCACCACCGCCGTCAATTTGGCGCTGGCGCTGGCCGCAGAAGGGGCCCAGGTGGGGTTGCTGGATGCCGACATTTATGGCCCCAGCCAGCCCATGATGATGGGGATTGAGGGTCGCCCAGAGAGCGAAGACGGCCAGACGATGGAGCCGATGGAAAACTACGGTGTGCAGGTCATGTCCATTGGTTTTTTGGTGAACCAGGACGAAGCCATGATCTGGCGTGGCCCGATGGCCACGCAGGCGCTGGAACAATTGCTGCGTCAAACCAATTGGAAAGCGCTGGACTATTTGATTGTCGATATGCCACCGGGCACGGGCGATATTCAACTGACTTTGAGTCAGCGCGTACCCATGACGGGTGCGGTGATCGTGACCACACCGCAAGACATTGCCCTTTTGGATGCCAAGAAGGGCATCAAAATGTTCGAGAAGGTGGGCGTGCCGATTCTGGGGTTGGTGGAAAACATGGCGGTGCACGTGTGCACGAACTGTGGCCATGTAGAGCACATTTTTGGCGCCGATGGCGGCAAAAAAATGGCGGCCAGTTACGGGATGGACTATTTGGGCGCCTTGCCACTGAACATGCAAATTCGTTTGCAAGCGGACAGCGGTAAGCCCACCGTGGTGTCAGACCCGGATGGCGATGTGGCGCTGATTTACAAGGCCATGGCCCGCCAGCTCGCGGTCAAGATTGCATCCAAAGCCAAAGACTTTTCCAGTAAATTTCCAAGTATCAAGATCAGCAAGGACACTTGATGGGTTAACCTGCTCGCATGAGCACCCATTTTGAAACCTTGCAGCAAAGCGCTGCATTCCCTGACGGCTTTGACGTGGAGGCACCCATCAACATGGGTCCCAAAGACATCTGGCCTCGCAAACCCAGCTTCTTTATCCGACGTCTTGAAAGCCCGCAAGTTGTTGCCGAGACATCGGCAGAGCCCACTGAAGGGGCCCCGGCGCCTGATGCTGCTCCTGCACCGGTCGGGGTTCAGCGCAGTCTCTGTGTCGGGCAATTTGGCTTGGTGCCCGCTTGGGTCAAGTCAGCTTCGGATGCGAAATTGCGCTCCACCAAGCTCGTCAACGCACGCCACGAAACCATCACCACCTCCAATAATTTCCGCGATGCCTGGTTGGCGGGGCAGCGTTGCATTGTGCCCATGATGGCATTCTTCGAAGACGATTTTCGATCGGGCAAAGCTGTAGCCACCCGCATCTCTCGTATCGATGGCAAGCCCATGGGAGCGGCCGGCGTGTGGTGCCGTTGGTTGGGCGCTGGCGATGAAGAGATCATCAGCTTTACGTTGCTGACCGTGAATGCCAACAGCCATGCGCTGATGCACCGTTACCAAAACCCGGGTTCTGAAAAGCGCATGCCCGTGATTTTGAGTGAGGGGGCCTATGACGCCTACTTGTCGGCAAGGCCGGAGAAGGCCAAAGAGTTCATGCGCCCCTTTGCGGCTGAGCGCTTGCATGCCAACCCGGTGGAGCGCAAAGCCGACAAAGTGCCGGTTCGCGAGCCTTATTGATCAGGCGGCATTTTCTTGATCGCGCAATCTGAAGCGTTGAATTTTGCCGGTGGCTGTTTTGGGTAGCTCGCTTACGAACTCAATGAAGCGGGGGTATTTGTAGGGGGCCAAATGTTCTTTGGCGAATGCTTTCACCTCTTCTTCGTTCAGGCTTTGCCCTGACTTGAGCACGATGAAGGCCTTGGTCTTGACCAGTCCGTCGGCATCTGTTTTGCCAATCACGGCAGCTTCCAAAATCGCAGGATGCGTCACCAGCATGGATTCGACCTCAAACGGTGACACGTAAATGCCGCTGACCTTGAGCATGTCGTCGTTGCGTCCTGCATAGGTGTAGTAACCGTCGGTATCACGGCTGTATTTGTCACCGCTTTTTGTCCAGACGCCTTGAAAGGTGTCGCGTGTTTTGTCACGGTTGTTCCAATACATCAGCGCGCTGCTGGGGCCTTGGATGTAGAGGTCGCCAATTTCGTTGTGGCCGGTCACCATCGCACCCTCTTCGTTGCGCAATTCCAGCTGGTAGCCGGGTACAGCTTTGCCCGTGGTGCCATAGCGCACGTCACCGGGACGGTTGGACAAGAATACATGCAGCATTTCGGTGGAGCCGATGCCATCAATGACTTCGCAACCAAAGTGGGCCGACCAACGCTCTGCAATGTCACGTGGCAAGGCCTCCCCAGCCGATGAACACAGTCGTAAAGCCACTTGTGATTTGGCGGGTAAGTCTGGGCTGGCCAGCATGCCGCCATAGCCGGTGGGGGCACCATAAAATACGGTGGGTTGATGGTCTACCAAGCGCTTGAAGGTGGCTTGCGGGGTGGGCCGCTCGGCCATCAAGACCACCGTGGCGCCGACCGCCAGTGGAAATGTCAAAGCGTTGCCCAAGCCATAGGCGAAAAAAAGTTTGGCTGCTGAAAAGACCACATCTTTTTCTGTCAGTGCCAACACGCCCTTGCCGTATAACTCAGCGGTCCAGTACAAATTGCCCTGGGTGTGCACTGTGCCCTTGGGCTTGCCCGTGGAGCCTGACGAGTACAACCAAAAAGCCGGTTCATCGGCCAGGGTGTTGGATGCTTGGCCGGGTGATCTATCGGCCCAATCGGCCATGTTGAGCGCACCTTGAGGCAATGCGCTGACGGGGCGCGAGACCACCACGTGTTGAACTTCATGTCTGCCTTGGTCCATAGCCGATTGCAGTGTGGGCAGTAAAGCGGCAGACACCAGAGCCGCTTGAGCGCGGCTGTTGGACAGCATGAATGCGTAGTCTTCGGCTGTGAGCAATGTGTTGACCGCGACCGGCACCACCCCAGCGTACAAGCATCCCAAAAAGGCCACCACCCAATCACTGCAATCGTGCATCAACAACAGCACGCGCTCTTCACGCTTGAGACCCAAGTCGCGCAGGCCTGTAGCAAAGCATTGCACTTTGTGCATCAACTCGCCATAGCTCACACCACCCGCATCGTCTATGAGCGCAGTTTTTTGAGGCCGATGTAAGTTGGCCTGCATCAGGTACTGGGCGAAATTAAATTCGATGGGAGGGGGGGTAGTGTGGGTACGGGGCATGGTCGTGCTCATTTCATGAGATGCATTAAAAAGCTGGTTGACAAACCCAACAGGCTGTATAAATGCACTATTTTGCGTATGGCGAAGTATGCAGTAAAGTGCATGTTTTGGGCGCTGGATTGAGTAAGGGTTTTCCCTGAATTCAATTCAGACTTATCAAAATGGAGATTTCAGTGATTGACCCTGCAGTAGAGGCCGCGCGCAGCCCGTTTTTGGTGGCTTTGGGTGAGCGTGCTCGTAACTTACGCTCACGCAAAGGCATGACCCGCAAAGCAGTTGCCTTGGCGGCGGAGGTTTCGGAGCGTCATTTGGCCAATCTCGAATACGGAACAGGCAATGTGTCCGTGTTGGTTTTACTGCATGTGGCCCACGCCTTGCAATGCTCATTGGCTGAATTATTGGGCGACATGACCACCACCTCGCCTGAGTGGTTGTTGATTCGGGAACTGTTGGGCAAGCGCACTGAGGCTGACTTGCGCCGAGCACGTTTGCAATTGAGCGAAATGTTGGGTGAAGGCGGCGATGCGCGTGCACGCCAAAATCGGGTGGCCTTGATTGGCCTTCGCGGGGCTGGAAAAACAACCCTGGGTCAGCGCTTAGCAGATGATTTGGGTTTCCCATTCATTGAGTTGTCGCGCCAAATTGAACAGTTTGCGGGCTGTCAGATCAGCGAAATCCATAACCTTTACGGCGCCAATGCCTACCGCCGCTACGAGCGACGCGCACTCGAGGAGGCGATACAAATTTACCCCGAAGTGGTGATCGCAACCCCCGGCGGTTTGGTGTCGGATTCGGCCAACTTCAACTTGCTGTTGTCGCACTGCACGACGGTGTGGCTAAAAGCCGACCCCGCCGATCACATGGGACGCGTGGCCGCACAAGGGGATATGCGGCCTATGGCCGCCAGTCGCGAGGCGATGGAAGACTTGAAGCGGATTCTCGATGGCCGCTCAGCCTTTTATTCCAAAGCGGATATTTGCATCGATACCAGTCTGGGCAATGTGGACCAATCTTTCGTGCTTTTGAGAGATCAAGTCAGAAAAAAACTGAGTGCGGAAACATAGGGTAAACACTTATAAATTGAATTAAAGTGCATATTGATTCTCTGCTTTTGTGGAAATATAATTCACATTCCATCTGCATTTAAATGCATTGGACGTTGAATTCCGACCCTTTTTCTGAACTTTAGGCCCTGTGGGCACCTCTTGCACCTATTCGGAGACAGACATGAGCACTGACTTAAGCGTTGATTACCAAACCGATCCTTCTCTCTACAAACACATCAGCTTGTCATTCGAAGGTGAGATCGCCACGCTGGCCATCAACATCAACGAAGACGCAGGCATCCGCCCTGGTTACAAGCTCAAGCTGAACAGCTACGACTTGGGCGTGGATATTGAATTGCACGATGCGCTGCAGCGCATTCGTTTTGAGCACCCCGAAGTGCGCTCGGTGGTGGTGACCAGTGCGCGTGACCGCGTGTTCTGTTCGGGCGCCAACATTTTCATGCTGGGTGTCTCGACCCACGGCTGGAAAGTGAACTTCTGCAAGTTCACCAACGAAACACGCAACGGCATCGAAGACTCCAGCAAGCACGACGGCCTGAAATTTGTTGCGGCGCTGAACGGCGCTTGTGCGGGGGGCGGTTACGAGCTGGCCCTGGCCTGCGACGACATCGTGCTGATCGATGACCGTTCTTCTTCGGTGTCTTTGCCTGAGGTGCCTCTTCTGGGCGTGTTGCCCGGCACCGGTGGCCTGACCCGCGTCACCGACAAGCGCCATGTGCGTCACGACCTGGCCGACATCTTTTGCACCAGTGTGGAAGGCGTGCGGGGTCAAAAAGCCGTGGACTGGCGTTTGGTCGATGCGATCGCCAAGCCTGCCGTGTTCAAGGACGTGGTCAAAGAGCGTGCCACCAAGTTGGCCGCTGGCAGCATCCGCCCCGAAGGCGTTAAGGGTGTGGCGCTCACCCCGATTCACCGAACCATCGCGGCCGACAGCCTGATCTACATGAATGTGTCGGTGGAGATCGAACGCACCAAGCGCATTGCCACTTTCACCGTCAAGGCCCCTGTCGCAGCCCAGCCTACTGACATGGCCGGCATCGAAGCCGCAGGCATGACCTGGTGGCCTCTGCAGATGGTGCGTGAACTCGACGACGCCATTCTGCACATGCGCACCAACGAACTAGATATCGGCACCTGGGTGCTCAAGACCACAGGTGATGCCGCTGCCGTGCTGGCCTCGGACGCGACCCTGCTGGCCCACAAGGACCACTGGTTTGTGCGTGAGACCATTGGTCACCTGCGCCGCACCTTGGCCCGCATGGACGTGACTTCGCGCAGCCTGTTCGCCCTGATCGAAGAGGGCAGCTGTTTTGCTGGCACCCTGGCTGAATTGGCTTTCTGTGCCGACCGCGCCTACATGCTGGCGCTTCCTGACGATGCCGCCAAAGCGCCGCAGATGCAGTTGAGCGAAATGAATTTCGGTTTCTTCCCGATGGTCAATGACCAGACCCGCTTGCAACGGCGCTTCTACGAAGAACTGCCAGCCATGGAAGCTGCGCGCGGTGCCATTGGCAAAGCCCTCCATGCCGACACGGCCTTGGCTCTGGGCCTGGTCACTGCAGCGCCAGACGACATAGACTGGGCAGACGAAATTCGTTTGGCCCTGGAAGAGCGTTCATCCATGTCGCCCGACGCACTGACGGGTCTGGAAGCCAACCTGCGTTTTGCGCAAAAAGAAAACATGGCCACTCGGATCTTCGGTCGCCTGACCGCCTGGCAGAACTGGATTTTCCAGCGCCCCAACGCTGTTGGCGAAAAGGGTGCCCTGAAAGTTTATGGCAAAGGCGAAAAAGTCCAGTTCGACATGAATCGCGTTTGACAGTGTTGTGCAGTGCGGTGCCCGGTGGTCCGCGCTGCAACCGAAATTTGACCCCACCGTTGCTTTTCAATTTCTGGAGACTCTCATGTCCGGTATCAACTACAGCGAAAAAATTCCCAACAACGTCAACCTGTCGGAAGACCGCACTCTGCAACGCGCCTTGGAGCAGTGGCAGCCCAACTTCATCAACTGGTGGGATGACATGGGCCCCGAAGGTTCGACCGACATGGACGTGTACTTGCGCACTGCCGTGAGCGTGGACCCACAAGGCTGGGCCCAGTTTGGCCACGTGAAAATGCGTGACTACCGTTGGGGCGTGTTCATGAACCCCGGCGAGCAAGACCGCAAGATCCATTTCGGCGACAACATCGGCGAAAAAGCTTGGCAAGACGTGCCTGGCGAACACCGCGCCAACCTGCGCCGCATCATCGTCACACAAGGCGACACCGAGCCAGCGTCTGTCGAGCAGCAGCGCCACTTGGGCCTGACCGCGCCCAGCATGTATGACCTGCGCAACCTGTTCCAGATCAACGTCGAAGAAGGCCGCCACCTGTGGGCCATGGTGTACTTGCTGCACAAATACTTCGGCAAAGACGGCCGCGAAGAAGCCGATGCACTGCTGCAGCGCAACAGCGGCAACGAAGACAACCCCCGCATCTTGCAGGCCTTCAACGAGAAGACACCCGACTGGTTGAGCTTCTTCATGTTCACTTACTTCACCGACCGTGACGGCAAGTTCCAACTGTGCGCTTTGGCTGAATCGGC
>CANBWK010000074.1 GCA_947373105.1 Comamonadaceae bacterium
CGAATCACTTCTTCGCGCAAATCATGCGCCCATGCCCTGCGGTCGCGCCCCTGCGCGGTTTGCGGCTCGCCACAATGCACCACCGCATCAATGCCATCAGCCGTCAAGGTGCGCCAGACCGAGACCAGCAGCGAGTCGTCGCCAATGTAGGCGGGGGCCAAGCTGATCGCCCCGCTTTGCCGGTCGACAAACTTCAAGGCCATGGGCTGCACCGGCGCATCCGCGGCAATGGCGGCCTGGATCAAATTGGCATGAAAGGGCAGCAGTTGCAAACCGTCTCCGGTGGTGCCTTCCGGGAAGATGGCCACCACATCGCCCTCTTGCAAAGCGCGGGTCATTTCTTGCACCACCCGCATCGCATCGCGCCGACTGGTGCGTTGAATGAACAAAGTGTCGCACCCCGTCGCCAAGGTGCCGATGAGAGGCCATTCTTGAATATCAGACTTGGAGACAAAGCGGCAATGCCGTGCGGCGTGCATGACCACAATGTCCAGCCAAGAGATGTGATTGGCCACCAGCAACATAGGGCCATTCAGCACCGGCTGGCCCAGCACATGCAAGCGGATGTTCCACAAAGCCAACAACTGCACGGACCAGGCTTGAACCCACGCTTCGCTGTGTTCAGGCGAGAGCTTGGGAAAATGCACATGCACCCACCACACGCCCTTGAGCATATGGCCCAAGCCGCGCAGCAATTTGTAAATGGCGACGAGGGTCTTCACGCCTCAAAGGCCACATGCCCTGCCACCACCGTGGCCAGCACCCGACCGGGCAACTCGTACCCCGAAAACGGCGTGCTCTTACCTTGACTGCGCAAGGCTTGAGCGGTCACGGGCCAATGGCCTTCGGTGGACAGCACGCACACATCGGCCACACCGCCGACACGCAATTGGCCCACTGACCCTTGCAAGTCGCGCAAGGTGGAACCCAGAACGCGCGCAGGATGGCTGGTGATGCGCGAGATGACGGCGGACACGTCCAAGCCTTCAGCTTGGCCCCACTTGAGCGCCAAACTCCAGAGCAGCTCCAGGCCTGTGGCGCCGGGTTCAGCTTCTGCAAAAGGCAAGGCCTTGGCGTCGGTGTCCACCGGGGTGTGGTCGGACACCAGCACATCCAAGGTGCCATCGGCCAAACCTGCGCGCAGCGCATCGCGGTCTTGTTGCTGACGCAGCACCGGGGTCAGCCGCGCACGGCTGTCAAAGTAGCCCATGTCGGCATCGGTCAGGTGCAGCGAGTTGATGCTCACATCGGCCGTGATCGGCAAACCCTCGGCCTTGGCTTGGCGCACCAAGGCCACGCCCGCAGCGCTGCTGATGCGGCACAGGTGCACGCGGGCACGGGTGCTGCGCACCAGCTCAAAAATGGTGTGCAGGGCAATGGTTTCGGCCGCCACAGGCACGCCCGACAAACCCATGCGGGTGGCCAAGGGGCCGCTGGCGGCAACGCCCTGACCCAAATAAAAATCTTGCGGGCGCAGCCAGACGGTGTATCCAAAGGAGCTGGCGTATTGCAAAGCCCGTTGCACCACTTGGGTGTTGGGCAACGCGACTTCAGCTTGACTGAACCCCACGCAACCGGCGGCGGTGAGCTGGCCCATTTCGGTCAAGACCTCGCCCTCGAGGCCCACGGTCAAAGCGCCTAAGGGCAGCACACGGGATTGGTGTAATTTGGCGGCGCGGTAGCGCAGCATCTCGACCAGTCCGGGTTCGTCCAGCACCGGATCGGTATCGGGGGAACACACCAAACACGTGACCCCACCGGCCACGGCGGCGGCGAGTTCGGAGGCGAGCATGCCCTCGTGTTCTTGGCCGGGCTCACGCAGGCGCGCCGCCAAATCGACCAGGCCGGGGGCCACGATGCAGCCTTGGGCGTCAATCACTTTGTTGGGTTTGAAGTCTTGTGGCGCCTGGCCCATGGCCACGATGTGCCCCGCGGCAATCGCCACATCGGCAGTTTGGTCCAAGCCACTGGCGGGGTCGATGACGCGGCCATTTTGAATCAGGATTTTCATTGTCTTGTGCTCCAGCTCATGCCTCGTTACCGGCCACGATGCTCATCACCGCCATGCGCACCGCGATGCCAAAAGTCACTTGCGGCAAGATCACACTTTGCTGGCCGTCGACCACGGCCGAGTCGATCTCCACACCCCGGTTGATGGGGCCCGGGTGCATGACGATGGCGTCGGGCTTGGCGAATTGCAGTTTCTCGGGCGTCAAGCCGAAGCTCTCAAAGTATTCTTGACTGGACGGCAAGAGCGCTCCGCTCATGCGCTCGTTTTGCAGGCGCAACATGATGACCACGTCGCAGCCTTTGATGCCTTCTTCGAGGTTGTTGAAGACGCGCACGCCCATTTGCGCCATGTCAGCCGGGACCAGTGTTTTGGGGCCCACCACGCGCACTTCGGCGCAGCCGAGCGTGGTCAAGGCATGGATGTCCGAGCGGGCCACACGCGAGTGCAGCACGTCGCCCACAATGGCCACGGTCAGGTTGGCAAAATCTTTTTTGTAGTGCCGGATGGTGAACATGTCCAGCAAGCCCTGTGTGGGGTGCGCGTGGCGCCCGTCACCGGCGTTGACGACGTGAACATGCGGCGCGACGTGCTGGGCGATCAGGTAGGGCGCACCCGACTCGCCGTGGCGGACCACAAAAATATCAGCGGCCATCGCACTCAGGTTGGCGATGGTGTCGAGCAAGGACTCGCCTTTGCTGGCCGACGAGCGGGCGATGTCCAGGTTGATCACGTCAGCCGACAGGCGTTTGGCCGCGATCTCGAAGGTGGTGCGGGTGCGGGTGCTGTTCTCAAAGAACAGATTGAACACGCTCTTACCGCGCAGGAGCGGAACTTTTTTGACCTCGCGGTCGTTGACGCTGGCAAAGTTGGCTGCAGTGTCCAGAATGTGTGTGAGGATGTCTTTGGACAAGCCCTCGGTGGACAAGAGGTGAATCAGTTCACCGTTTTGATTAAGCTGGGGGTTGTTGCGTTTGTAGAGCATGGCGTTCACTCCGCTTGTGTCTCGACCTGGAAGCTGAAGGTGCCCGAAGCATCACGCACCAGCGCCAGCGACTGGGCATCGGGCACAATCACTCGCGCTGCCGCAAAGTCAGCTTGTATCGGCAATTGGCGGCCTCCACGGTCCACCAGAACGGCCAACTTGACGCTGGCAGGACGTCCGTAATCAAACAGCTCGTTGATGACGGCGCGAATAGTACGGCCGGTGTAGAGCACGTCGTCAAGGATCACCAGGTCAGCGCCTTGGATGTCAAACGGAAGACTGGTTTGCCCTCGGGCGGACAGGCCGCGTTGAGCGAAATCATCGCGGTGCATGGCCGATGAAATCGTGCCGTGCTGACCCGCCAATGCCAAGTCTTTTTGCAAGCGCTCAGCCAACCAAGCGCCGCCGGACGTGATACCGACCAGGCGGGTATGGGGGCCGACCAAAGCTTGCACACCCCGCAGCAATTCGCTGTAAAGCGCTTCTGCATTCAAAGCCAATGCACTCAAGGCAGACTCCTTAAAAACTGTTCCAAAATGATGCAGGCAGCGGCCGCATCAGCATCTCGCGCCCCGGCCTGCAAGGCCTCGGTGGTGCTGTAACGTTCGTCCACTTCGTAGACCGACAAACCAAAGCGGCCGCGCAGTTGGCGTGCAAATTTTTGCGCGCGCACAGTGTTTTCGTGGGATGCACCGTCAGGGTGAAACGGCACACCGACAACCAAAGCATCGGGCTGCCATTCGGTAATGCGTTTGTGAACATGGGCAAAGCGGGCGTCACCCTCGGCGGCAATCGTGCCTTGCGGGGTGGCTGTGCGCAGCATGCGGTTGCCCACCGCCACACCGGTTCGCTTGAGCCCGTAATCAAATGCCAAAAATGTCTGGTGCGCGGCTGAAACCTCAACGGCAGCCAAGCCCATGTTGCTCATGCATGCCCCGCATCGGGTGAAAGCATCCAGGGCTGCAGGCCCAGTAAGCTCAGCGCGCGTTCGTAACGCTGCTCCAAAGGGGTGTCAAAAATGATGTTGGGGTCGGCCTCGACCGTGAGCCAGCTGTTTTCGCCAATTTCGGACTCCAGTTGCCCCTCACCCCAAGAGGCGTAACCTAAGGTCACCAGGACTCGACGTGGGCCTGAGCCATTGGACAAGGCTTCCAGGACGTCCCGGGAAGTGGTCATCTCCAAGCCGCCAGGCACGCTCAGTGTGGCGGCGTACACCGCCTCGCCTTTGTCTTTGTTGTCGAGCACCATCGGGTCGTGCAGCACAAAACCACGCTCGGTTTGCACCGGCCCGCCATGCAAGACCTGGGCTTGCATCAGGTCGTCGCGGCGCAGGGGGAGTTCCACTTTATCGAACAAATGCCGCAGGCTGAACACACCGGGTTTGTTGATGATCAGCCCCATGGCGCCACGGTTGTTGTGCTCGCACATGTAGACCACGCTCTTGGAGAATGTTTCATCCTCCAAACCGGGCATCGCGATCAAAAAATGATGCGTCAGGTTGATAGAGGGAGAATCAGGCGACATACTGGCATTTTAAGGGCGAAGTGCCTTGGCGCAGATTGAATAATGAGGACACCCTCCTATGAACAAAGCTTTTTCTTCCGGACTGGTCTGGTTTCGGCGCGATCTGAGAGCGAATGACAACGCCGCTCTCTTCCACGCGCTGAAAAACTGCGCCAAAGTCCATTGCGTGTTTGTTTTTGACACCGACATTCTGGACCCCTTGCCTCGCGCTGACCGCCGGGTTGAATTCATCCGCGAGTCGCTGGTCGATCTGGATACACAACTGCGGGGTTTGGCTGGACTCGAAACCGCAGGCTTGATCGTTCGCCACGGCAAGGCCCGTGAAGAAATTGCCACGCTGGCCCATCAATTGGGCGTTCAATCGGTGTTTGCCAACCACGACGACGAGCCCGACGCTTTGACTCGCGACGCCAAAGTGAGAGGGGCTTTGGCTGATGTGGGCGTTGCCCTGCACACCTACAAAGACCATGTCATTTTTGAGCGGCAGGAGGTCATGACCCAAATGGGCCGGCCCTACAGCGTGTTCACGCCCTACAAAAACGCTTGGCTCAAAAAGGTGGACGACTTTTACCTCAAGCCCTATGCGGTAGACAGTTACGCAAGCGCTCTGGCCGCACGGCCAGTGGCCGACCGGCAACCGGTCCCCAGCCTGTCAGACTTGAATTTTGAAACCACCAACCTCAAAGCCCTGCATATTCAGGCTGGCAGCGCCGCTGTACCCGCCTTGCTGCAGGACTTTTGGCCTCGCATAGCCAAATACGACCACGCCCGCAACTTCCCCGCCATCAAAGGGCCAAGCTACTTGAGTGTGCATTTGCGATTTGGCACGGTGTCAATCCGGCAGCTGGCCCGCCAAGCCTATGACCTTTCGCAAACGGGCAATGAAGGGGCCAGCGTGTGGTTGTCCGAGCTGATTTGGCGGGATTTTTATGCCCAGATCATGGCCAACTTTCCGCATGCGATGGCGCGCAGCTTCAAGCCCGATTACGACGCCATCAAATGGGAGCATGGCCCCCACGCCCACAAACTGTTTGACGCCTGGTGTCAAGGCCGCACCGGTTACCCCTTGGTAGATGCGGCCATGATGCAAATCAACCAAACCGGCTACATGCACAACCGTTTGCGCATGGTGGTGGCTAGTTTTTTGGTGAAAGATTTGGGCATTGACTGGCGCTGGGGCGAGCGTTACTTTGCCCAGCACCTGAACGACTTTGATTTGTCAGCCAACAACGGTGGTTGGCAATGGGCCAGCTCCAGCGGGTGTGATGCACAGCCGTATTTTCGGATCTTCAACCCGGTGAGCCAAAGCGAGAAGTTCGACCCGGAAGGCAAATTCATCCGTCGCTATTTGCCGCAACTGGCGGCATTGCCCAACGCGGCCTTGCACGCCCCGTGGGCGGCCAAGCCGATGGAGTTGGCCGCCGCAGGATTTGAATCAGGGCGGGATTACCCCCGCCCGATCGTCATGCACGACGAGGCGAGGGAGAAAACATTGGCCCGGTACGCGGTGGTCAAAAAGGCACCGCAGTAAATGACCGAGGCGATGTGTCGCTCAGATGGCCACCATCTCGAAGTCTTCTTTCCGGGCGCTACATTCGGGGCAAACCCAATTCATCGGCACATCGGCCCATGCCGTGCCAGGGGCAATGCCTTCTTCAGGGGCACCCAAGGCCTCGTCGTAAATCCAGCCGCAAATCAGGCACATCCAAGTTTTAGATTCAGTCACAGTCGCTCACATGAGTGGAATAGAATGAATATATTGTATCGACGCTTGCTAACCTGCCTCTCCAGCGCATGAATCCTTCCAGCCCCATCCCTTTGTTAAGCGACGATGAAGCCGACGGTCCCGAAGAGGTCATGGCTTGCGTTTTGGTCTTCAACGCAAGCGACCCCAGTGGTGCAGGCGGCATCAGCTGTGACACCTTGGCCATTGCGTCTGTGGGCGCACATGCTCTGCCCGTTTTAACGGGCGCTTACGCAAGGGATACACGCGAAATACTGGATTTCTTTGAAATGAACGAAGAAGCCGTGGGCGATCAAGCCCGCGCCATCGTGGAAGACGTTCCGCCGCAGGTCATCAAAGTGGGTTTTGCGGGCAGTCCCGAAAACATTGGCGTGATCGCCGAACTGGCCAGTGACTACGATGGCGTTCCTTTGGTGGCTTACATGCCCAACCTGTCGTGGTGGCAAGAAGAAAAAATTGACGAATACCTGGACGCCTTTCGTGAACTGTTGTTGCCACAAACCAGCATATTGATTGGCCACCACAGCACCTTGCGTCGTTGGTTGTTGCCCGAATGGTCGGGAGAAAAAAACCCCGGCCCGCGCGACATCGCCAAAGCCGCTGCCGCCATGGGCGTGCCCTATACGCTGGTCACAGGTTTGCCGCTGGCCGATCAACATATCGACAACGTGCTGGCCACCCCCGAGACGGTGATTGCCCACGAAAAATTTGAGCGCATTGAAGCCGTTTTCGCCGGTGCGGGCGAAACCTTGTCTGCAGCACTGGCGGCCTTGTTGGCCACCGGCCTTGAGTTACCCGAAGCCTTCAGTGAAGCCCTCAACTACCTGGACCGCAGCCTGGACGAAGGCTTCAGGCCCGGCATGGGGCAGGTCATTCCTGATCGGCTGTTCTGGGCACAACCAGAAGCCGACGACGAAGCCGATGACGCTGAAGACGGCATGCACCCCACCGGTGATTTTTTTGAAGTACCGCACAATGAAACCAAACACTGACCTCAACGACATCCTGTTCGAACGCGCGCGCCGCGTGATCCCTGGCGGCGTGAACTCGCCGGTTCGCGCCTTTCGCGCCGTGGGCGGCACCCCCCGCTTTGTGCAACGTGCGCAAGGTGCTTATTTCTGGGACGCCAACGGACAGAAATACATCGACTACATCGGCTCCTGGGGCCCCATGATTCTGGGCCACGGCCATCCGGCTGTGCTTGAAGCCGTACAAAAGGCAGCGCTCGATGGTTTTTCTTTTGGTGCCCCTACCGAACGTGAAATCGATTTGGTCGAAGCCATCTTAAAGCTGGTGCCCTCCATGGACATGGTGCGCCTCGTCAGCTCGGGCACAGAAGCGGGCATGAGCGCCCTGCGCCTGGCACGCGGCGCCACCGGACGCAGCAAAATCATCAAGTTTGAAGGCTGCTACCACGGGCATGCTGACGCGCTGCTGGTCAAGGCCGGCTCGGGGCTGGCCACTTTTGGCAATCCCACCAGCGCAGGGGTTCCCCCTGAAGTGGTGCAACACACCATCGTGCTTGAATACAACAACGTGCAGCAACTCGAAGAAGCCTTTGCCTTGCACGGCAAGGAGTTGGCCTGCATCATGATCGAGCCGATTGCGGGCAACATGAACTTTGTGCGCGCCAGCGTGCCTTTCATGAAGCGCTGCCGCGAGCTGTGCACACAGTACGGCGCCCTGTTTGTGTTTGACGAAGTCATGACCGGCTGCCGCGTGGCGCTGGGCAGTGCGCAAAGCGTTTACGCCAAAGCCATTCCCGGCTTTGAGCCCGACATGACGGTGATGGGCAAGGTCATTGGCGGGGGCATGCCGCTGGCCGCATTTGGCGGCAAGCGTGCCGTCATGGAGCAGCTGGCCCCCTTGGGCCCGGTTTACCAAGCAGGAACATTGAGCGGCAACCCCGTGGCCACCGCCTGCGGTTTGGCCACCTTGAAAGAAATCAGCCGTCCCGGCTTTTTTGACGCTTTGAGCGCGCAAACCCGCAAACTGGTTGATGGCCTGAGCGCCGCTGCCGCTGCAGAAGGCGTGCCTTTTGTAGGCGACTGCGAAGGCGGCATGTTCGGCTTTTTCTTGCTGCCCGAGTTACCGCAAAACTACGGCGAGGTCATGAAAACCGAGGGCGCAAAATTCAACACCCTGTTCCACGGCTTGCTCGATCGCGGGGTCTACATTGCACCCGCTTTGTACGAAGCGGGCTTTGTGTCCGGTGCCCACAGTGACGAAGACATCGCCCACACTGTCGCCGCCGCGCGTGAGATTTTCAAAACGCTCTGAACCATGAAACACATCCTGATACCCAGCCTGCTTTTGCTGTGCGCTGCTGCCCAGGCTGATTCGGGACTTGGCTTTGAAGCCAATCGCTTGTGGATCAACGCGGGTTTTTACTCCGCGCATTTCGAGACCGACAAAGGCTTGCGCAATGCCAACCCGGGACTCGGTTTTGAGTACCGCTTGAACGAGGACTGGAGCGCCACCGCTGGGCGCTTCACCAACAGCAACAACGCGCAGTCGAACTACATCGGGGCCTACTATCAGCCTTGGACCGTTTCAGGGGTCAAGCTGGGCGCGGTGGCCGGTGCCTTCAATGGCTACCCGAATGCTTTCAAAGGGGGCTGGTTTCCCGCTGTCATCCCCACCGCCAGCCTGGAAGGCCAGCGTTGGGGCTTGAATGTGGCTTTGGTGCCGCCCCTCAAAGACCGGCTGTATGGGGCTGTGAGCTTTCAGCTCAAATTCAGATTTCAGGAATAAAGCCGGTTAAGCCGACAGACCGCTTCAATCCCGTGTGATACCGGACTCTTTGACGATGCGGGTCATCAACTCACGATCGGCAAGAAAGAGTTTGTTAAAGCCTTCCACATTCAAATAGCCTGAGTCGATGCCGAGGTGCTGCAGCCGCTCGCGCACTTCCTTGATGGCAATGACCTTGTTCACTGCAGCATTGAGCTTCTCGATCACAGGAGCGGGTGTTCCCGCTGGCGCGAGCAAACCAAACCAGGATTCAAATACAAAGCCCGGCACGCCGGATTCGGCCAAGGTAGGAATATGGGGCAGCAAGGGGGTGCGTTTGTTGGCGCTCAAACCAATCACTCGTAACCGAGTCTCTTGCAAGTAGACCCCCACACCCGCTGTCGGCACGATCACCGCATGACCCCGACCACCGGTGACATCGGTCACGGCTTCTTGGGTGCCTTTGTAGGGCACATGCTGCATCTCAAGACCCGCAAACTTGGCAAAGTAGGCCATGGCCAAATGGGTGGAACTGCCTACGCCCGCCGAGTTGTAATTGAGCACGCCCGGGTTGGCTTTGGCGTAGCGCACAAAATCAGCAGCCGTTTTGACGGGCAGATTGGCATTGACCATCAGGATGTAACTTTGGTTGCCAATGTTGGCCACCGGTGTGAAGTCTTTGATCGGGTCGTAGAAAGGTTTGGCGCCCATGGCTGCGGTCACAAAGTGGCTGGAAGCCGCCATCAGCAAAGTCTTGCCATCGGGCGTCGCACGGGCCGCAGCCACGGTACCGATCGCCCCGCCAGCACCAGGTTTGGCTTCGATGATCCAGTTCAGATCCAACTCCTTGCCGAGTTCTTGCTGAATGGCTCGGGCCGGCAGTTCACGGGCGCCTCCAGCCCCGAAAGGAACGATGATGCGGCCCAAGCCCCCCAGACTTTGAGCCCAGGCGAGATCGGTAAGGCTTGCCGCGACAGCGGCAAAAATCCAATGTCTGCGGTTCAGGTTTTTTTCTGGCATGGACGTTTTTTGTAAGGGGTCATCGAGATTCAGATCAAACGGGTGAACTCTTCAAACAATTCATCCACCCCATAGGCGCGAGGAATCAAACCTTGTTCATAGGCATTGCGAATCAGCACTTCCAACGCTCGGCGATTGGGCTCGATGCCGAAGGGCGTCAAGTCCATCGCGCCGGGCTGCTTCGGGGCCAGCGCTTTGCTGGCTTGCAAGACGCTGTAAATCTCGCGCACCACATCGGGCCGTTCGCGGCATAACTGCACATCAATGGCCATCATATGGTTGATCGGCAGCATCTGGTTGCGCACACTCCAGGCCTTGGCGGCTTCGTGCGGGTCAGGCAGCACGGCCTTCAGGCGCGGGTCGTCCGGCAGGTCGGTGCCGATGATGGCGGCGTCCAGCTCGCCCGCAAGCAGCATCTCGACGGCGCTGCTGCCCTCCGGCGCACGGATGAAGCCGGGGGGATCGGGGAACTCGGCCAAATGGCCCTCTTCAAAAGTAACCCATTGAACATCCCGCAAAGGGACACCGTAATCGTCGGCCATCACGCCACGCACCCAAGTCACTGTGGTCTGCGCGTGGGCGCGAATGCCAATGCGTTTGCCCTGTAACTGCGCCACCGTCACACGCGGTCGCTCGGCGTTGTAGACCAGGCAGTGGTGCTGAAAACGCCCTGCCCCCACGACGGCGGGCATCAAGGCCAGCGGCTTGCCGTAGGCCTTGGCTTGCAAAAAGGTCACGAGAGCCAACTCGGCCACGTCGAATTCGAGGTTGCGCACCACGCGTTTGAAAGCGCGGTTGGGCACCTTCACATCGGCGAATTCAAACTCAAACAACTTGGGGACCACGCGGCCGCTTTTGAGTGCTTGGGTGTTGGGGTAATCGCCCAAAAGGGTTTTCAGTTTCAAAGTGCTCATGGAGGAATTTTTCAGTTCAAGGCATCAGTTCAATGCATCAGGCCAGCGAACCCAAGCGGGGGTAGAGCGCATGCGCGGTGCGCGAAAAAATCCACTCGCGTTCTGTCGAAGTCAATGCTGCCGTGGCTTGCAGCGCTTCGTTCAGGTGGTCTTGCAAACTGCCTGCGGAGGCCGGGAAGTTAGAACCCCAAGCAATCCGATGCGCACCAAAGGTGTCCACCACTTGGCGGGCAAACTGGGATTGCGTCGATTGGCCTGACTTGGATTCGCGCACATTGTGTGTGGTGAATTTAAAGTGCAAATTTTCATAGCGGGCCAAGGCAAACAGAGCTTGTGCCTCGGCAAAAGGTGCACCAGCTTCCAGCTGGGGTCGGGCAAAGTGGTCGAGCAAGACAACTGCTTTCGGAAAGCGGTTCAACAAGGTTTCCAGTTGGGGCAATCCGTCGGCACGCAACTGCACGCACATCGGAATGCGCTGCGCTTGAATGTAATCCCAGGCCTCAAAGGCTTGCGGATCATCGAGGCGAACCGAATGGTCTGCCGCCGTGTGTCCCGCAATAAAGACCCGTGCGCCACTCAAACCGGCCTCCATCCATTTTTGAATATGCACAATCGCATCGGCCGCCATCATGTCCACAGAAAAAACACCCGCAAACACATCGGGGTGCGCTGCCACACTGTCTTGCACGTAGCGGTTGTCATGCCCATAACAGGTCGAGGCTTGCACCAGTACAGACTTGGCCACGCCCGCTTGCTGCATGGCAGCCAGCATGGCACTGCCATTGATCGGCCGCTCCTTGGACCAATCGGACTGCTTGCCGCCCATGGGGGCCAAGGGGTAACGGGCTGCATCATCGGCGATGACGTGGCTGTGTAAATCAACGATGGGCAAATGCATAGACAAGTCACACTTTTTGAACATAATGTCCTGATCATGCCCGAAGCTTCACTGGCATGAAACCACAAAATCTCACAGGGACAAGCGAGCCGTACCATGCCACTCGACACCACCGATTCAGTTCAACCCGCCTTGCAGTCTGAAGATAACCCAACGCTGAGTTCACCCCACTTGGCGTTCATGGCTGCGGTCCCTTCCGCTTTGCTGGCCGCCTGCGGCGCAGGCGGTAGCGCCAGCACCACCCCAACCCCTGTGCCCACACCGACAGGACTGACGCCGCAGCAAGCCTCGCGTTTTTTAGGGCAAGCGGCCTGGGGCGCGAACCCCACCACTTTGAAGGCCTTGACCGACCAAGGCATGAACACTTGGCTCACGCAGCAAATGGCCATGCCCCTTTCGCAAAGCATGACCTCGTGGATGATTGAAAAGGGCTACAACGACGCCGCCGTCAGCGGCAACATCAATGGCGACGGGGGTTGGACCGGTGCCATCTGGAACAAACTGTTTACCGCGCCGGATGCATTTAGGCAACGCGCTGTATTGGCTTTGAGTGAGTTGTTTGTGGTGTCCACCCTAGGCCTGCCCATCAGTTGGAAAAATTTCGCCATTGCCAACTACTGGGAAACACTCGAAAAAAATGTGTTCAGCAACTTTCGCAGCTTGCTCGAAGCCGTGACTTTAAGCTCGGCCATGGGAACTTACCTCAACATGAAGGGTAACCAAAAAGCCAATGCCGCCACCGGCCGCGCCCCTGACGAAAACTATGCCCGCGAGGTGCTGCAGTTGTTCACCATCGGCTTGTACAAACTGAATACCGATGGCAGCCTGCAACTGAATGCGCAAGGCCAACCCATAGAGACCTACGACAACAACGACATTCAAGGTCTGGCGAAAGTCTTCACCGGTTGGGACCTCGCCGCTGGCACCGACCCCACGGGCACCTTGGCCTCTTTGGCTTACCGGCAGGGATTGCCCATGGCCCTGAACGCCAGCCTGCACAGCACGGAAGAAAAACGATTTTTGGGCACTGTCATCCCTGCGGGCACGCTCGGCGCAGAGAGCCTTCGCTTCGCTCTGGACGCTTTGTTCATGCACCCCAATACGGCCCCGTTCATTGCCAAGCAATTGATCCAGCGCTTGGTGACCAGCAACCCCAGCGCTGCTTACATCGATCGGGTGGCCAAGGTCTTTATCAACAACGGCAATGGCGTGCGCGGTGACATGAAGGCCGTGTGGACTGCCGTGCTCATGGACACGCAAGTACGCGCGGGCAGCAGCTCCATCACCTTTGGCAAATTGCGCGAACCGATGGTGCGACTGGTGCAGTGGGGGCGCACCTTTGGTGCCACCAACGCCGATGGTTTGTGGACCTTGGGCAACACCAGCTCTGAAACCACCTTGAACCAAATGCCCCTGTATGCATCGAGTGTTTTCAATTATTTTCGCCCGGGCTACTCGCCGCCCAACACGGCCTTGAGCCAAGCCCAATTGGTGGCGCCCGAGTTACAAATTGCCGATGAACCTTCGGTGGTGGGCTACGTCAATTACATGGCGGGTACGGTCAACAATGCCCGCGTCGTCAAGGTGGACTACACCACCGAAAAAGCTTTGGCGGCCACACCTGCGGCCTTGATGGACCATTTGAATTTGCACCTGGCGGCCGGGGCCATCAGCGCTGCAAACCTCACGCTGATGACGCAGGCCGTGACCACCATCGCAGCCGCCACCGATGCGGGCCTGCTCAACCGGGTCTATGCCGCCATCGTGTTGGTCATAAGTGCCAATGACTATTTAATTCAGCAGTGAGGCGGCCATGACGACACTTTCAAACACCACCCGCCGCGCCTTGTTGCAAAAGGGCGCAGCCCTGGCCTTTGCCCGAACCGCCACGCCAGTGGCTGCCAGCCTGGCGGCCATGGCGAATGCGGCCGCGCAATCAGCCACCGACTACAAGGCCCTGGTCTGCATTTTCTTGTATGGCGCCAACGACCACTACAACACCGTTGTGCCCTACGACCTGGCCAACTACAACGCCTACTACGCGATCCGCAAAGGCACCACCCTCACCGGACCTTACGAAGGCATTGCCTTGACACGCGCCAGCCTGGCCGCAACCGCATTGGCAGCGCCGCTGTCGGGCGGCAGGCAAATGGCCTTGAACCCGCAAATGACGGGCATGAAAACCTTGTTTGATGCAGGGCGCGCCGGCATTGTGATGAACGTAGGGCCCTTGATCGTACCCACCACACGAACCCAATACGACAACAAGTCTGTGCCCTTACCCCCAAAATTATTTTCGCACAACGACCAGCAGGCGTACTGGCAATCGTCTTTCCAAACCGAAGGCAGCGCCTCGGGCTGGGGCGGGCGGGCGGCTGATCTGATGCTGAGCGGCAACAGCGCATCCGCATTGACCTGCATCTCGGTCAATGGCAATGCGCTGTATTTGTCGGGGCAGCAAGCCATCTCTTACCAAATGAGCACCACCGGCGCGACCACCGTCAACGCGATCAAAGCCAAGTCTTTGTTTGGCTCTTCGGCCTGTGCTGCGGCATTGCAAACCTTGATGACCCAAAGTGGCACGCATTTGCTCGCCAATGCGCATACCCAAATCACACAAAGAGCCTTGAACACTTACGACAGCGTGGCCAATGCAATTGGCGCCAGCGCCAGCACCGCTTTGAGTAACTTGTTCCCAACGTCAGGCACCAACACCTTGTCGGCGCAACTGAAAATGGTGGCCCGCTTGATCGAAAAACAAGCCGCACTGGGGGTGCGCAGGCAGGTGTTTATGGTGGGCATGGGCGGGTTTGACTTGCACGATTTTTTGCCCAACCAGCACCCGGCCTTGCTGCAAAAACTCAGCGACGCCTCTCTAGAGTTTGACAATGCCATGCGGTATTTGGGAACCTCTTCGCAGGTGAGCAGTTTCACCGCGTCAGATTTTGGCCGCACCCTGTCGTCTAACGGCGATGGCTCAGACCACGGTTGGGGCAGTCACCATTTTGTGATGGGGGGTGCGGTGCAAGGGGGGCAGTATTTTGGACTGGCGCCCGAGATCGGCATCACGCACAACGCGCAGGTCGGCAGCGGCCGCCTGCTGCCTTCAACCTCCACCGATCAAATGGGCGCCGAGCTGGCACGCTGGTTTGGTGTGAGCACGACCGACATGCCTGCCGTGCTGCCCAACGCCAAAAACTTTGACTTGAACAAGTTGGGCTTGTTCAAGGCTTGATGGTTCGGTTGGAACTGACGTCCCGTCAATGCCTGAAGTGCCGCACCCCGGTGAACACCATCGCCACACCCCGCTCGTTGGCCGCGTCAATCACTTCCTGATCGCGCATGGAGCCGCCGGGCTGGATCACGCTGGTGGCGCCTTGGTCAATCACGACATCGAGGCCATCGCGGAAGGGGAAGAAGGCATCGCTGGCCACGGCCGTGCCTTGCAAGCTGAGGTTGGCGTGGCCCGCTTTGATGCTGGCGATACGGGCTGAGTCGAGCCGGCTCATTTGACCGGCGCCCACGCCCATGGTCATGCCCTGGGCACAGAACACAATGGCATTGCTCTTAACGAACTTGGCCACCTTCCAGGCAAAGAGCAGGTCTTGCATTTGCGTGGGTGTGGGCTGTACGCGGGTCACCACTTTCAGGTCGGCCATTTGCAGTTGGTGGTTGTCGGCGGTTTGCATCAACAAACCGGAGCCAATGCGTTTGACGTCGACCGCATTCTGGCCTTTCTCCCAAGCGCTGGGACCGCCTGGCGGCAAAGCAATTTGCAGCACCCGCACGTTGACTTTGGCCTTCAAAATCTCCAAGGCTTCGGGGGAGTAGCCGGGGGCCATCAAGACTTCAACAAACTGTTTGCTCACCGCTTCAGCGGCCGCTTTGTCTAAGGGGCAGTTGAAGGCGATGATGCCGCCAAACGCGCTGGTGGGGTCAGTCTGGAAGGCTTTGCTGTAGGCCTCCAAAGCGGTCGCGCCCACGGCCACACCGCAGGGGTTAGCGTGTTTAACGATCACGCAGGCTGCGTGCTGAGCAGGCTCGCCGTTGGCGCCTGCGTCAAAACTCTTGACGCATTCCCAGGCAGCATCGGCGTCGGCAATGTTGTTGTACGACAGCTCTTTGCCTTGCAACTGCTCGGCCATCACCAGTGAGCCGGGTGCGGGGTACAGGTCGCGGTAAAACGCCGCTTGCTGGTGCGGATTTTCACCATAGCGCAAATCCTGCAACTTGATGAAGCTGCCATTGACCTGTGTAGAAAATGCGCTGCGCTCACCGGACTCAAAATCCAAAGAAGACAAATAACCGCTGATCGCTGCGTCGTACTGGGCAATGCGGTTAAAGGCCGCGACAGACAAACTGAATCGGGTTTTATCGGACACCTTGCCGTGGGCCTTGAGCTCGGACAAAACGCCAGCATATTGCGATGCATCCGTCAGCACAGCCACGTCTTTCCAGTTTTTAGCGGCAGAGCGCACCATGGCGGGACCGCCAATGTCGATGTTTTCTATCGCATCTTCCAGCGTGCAGCCTGGCTTGGCCACGGTGGCTTCAAAGGGGTAGAGGTTGACGACCAGCAAGTCAATGGTCTCAATGCCATGCGCCTGCAAAGCGGCCATGTGCTCGGGCAAATCGCGACGTGCCAGTAGACCACCGTGCACCTTGGGGTGCAGGGTCTTGACCCGGCCATCGAGCATTTCCGGGAACTGCGTGACCTGGGCCACCTCAGTCACAGGCAGACCTTGCTCGGCCAACAATTTGGCTGTTCCGCCCGTTGAAATCAGGCTCACGCCCGCGGCGTGCAGGTCACGCGCCAACTCAACGATGCCGGTTTTGTCAGAGACGGAAATCAAGGCTCTCATGGTGTTCACTTCAAAAGTTGGTGTTCAATTAATTTTTTACGCAGCGTGTTGCGGTTCAAACCCAGCCATTCGGCTGCACGCGATTGGTTCTGGTCTGCGTTGTGCATGACCACGTCCAACAAGGGGCGCTCGACCAAACGAATCAGCATGTCGTACATGTTGGCCGGGTCGGTGCCGTCCAGATCGCGAAAGTAATCCTGCAGGCTTTCGCGGATGCATTCTTCAATGCTGATTTTGCTCATTCCATCATCTCCAAGGCCGGGCTTTGCGTGGCAACCGGCATGCGGTCCATGGTGTCAGCCAAGACATTCCAATAATCGGCCACAGCGCGTAATTGCGCGGCGGCATCGTCCAACGTGTTCATCCTGTCGCGAAAAACTTCGGCTCCAGGTAAACCACGCACATACCATCCAATGTGTTTTCGCGCCGAACGCACACCGGTCAACTCGCCATACAGGCTGTAATGATCCTCCAAATGCGCCAACAAAGCACGGCGCACCTCAGCCACCAAGGGCGGCGCCAAATGCACGCCGGTGGCCAGAAAATGGGTTGTTTCCCTGAAAATCCAAGGCCGCCCTTGCGCGGCGCGGCCAATCATCACGGCATCTGCGCCGGTATAGGCCAGCACATCACGCGCTTTTTCAGGGGTGGTGATGTCGCCATTGGCCACGACCGGAATGCGCAAGGCCACTTTGACGGCGGCCACTGTGTCATATTCAGCAAAGCCTTTGTAACCTTGCTCGCGGGTGCGGCCATGCACGGTGAGCATTTGCACGCCCACGCTTTCGGCAGCCAGCGCCAAGGTCAGGGCATTTTTATTTTCTTGTGACCACCCTGTGCGCATTTTCAAGGTCACCGGCACGCCATGCGGTGCGCAGGCTTGCACCACAGCGTCGATGATCGACAGGGCTAAAGGCTCGTCTTGCATCAAGGCCGAACCGGCCCATTTGTTGCACACCTTTTTGGCGGGGCACCCCATGTTGATGTCAATGATCTGGGCGCCACGGTCAATGTTATAGACCGCTGCTTCGGCCATCATGGCCGCATCGGTGCCGGCAATCTGCACGGCAATCGGTCCGGGCTCGCCATCGTGGTTGGCACGTCGCGAGGTTTTAAGGCTCAGCCACAAGTCCTTGCGCGAGGTGACCATTTCACTCACCGCATAGCCTGCGCCGAATGCGCGGCACAGCTGGCGAAACGGGCGGTCCGTCACGCCCGCCATGGGCGCGACAAACACATTGTTCGGCAAGGAGTGGGAACCGATCTGCATTGAACAGGGCCAGGTGAGGAATGGATTTGCTTAAAAAGGAGGCACGATTGTAATTGCTTAAAATTTCAGCAGCTGAAAG
>CANBWK010000075.1 GCA_947373105.1 Comamonadaceae bacterium
TACAAGGTGATTTGGGAAAGACATTCAGAGTTCACCCGCTACACGATTGTTCAATCCCTGCCTGCACATGCCCAATGGGGAAGCGAGTTACCAGAATTTACCAACCATGCAGCCACCGGGAACGACTGGCTGAGAAACATTCCAGGAAAAACCATCACGGCCATTCATTTGGGAATACTGAATGACGGCATAGAAGACCCAGACGCGTTTTACAAAGCCAAAAAATGGTTGGGCAATGGCACGCTCATTGGCTCCAAAATGGGACGAACGTTTGATCACCAATCGCACTCGCACCTGATGACCAACTTGAAAATTGAGGCAGACGGTTTTGAACGAATTTTGGTGCTCGCAGAGCCTGAAACTTCCGAAAATCGTGCGGGACGCATTGTGCAAAGGCTGCTGGAATTAGAAACCTATCGGATCATGTCTTTGTTGAGCTTGCCTGTGGCCAAAAAACTCGCTGCGAAATTGAGGGAAACGGAAGTACAGCTGGTCGAAATTACCGAGCGGCTTGAAAAAAAGAAAGACAGTGACGACGTGTTACTGAACGAATTGGCTAATTTGGCGACGCAGGTTGAAAGCTTAACTGCCGAGCACAGTTATCGCTTCTCTGCGGCGCTGGCCTACGATGCGATTGTTCGCGAACGGATTTCCGAAATGCGCGAACAGCCTTTGTCTGGCATGCAAACCGTTGGTGAATTCATGCAACGCCGATTAGCGCCAGCGATTGCCACGGTCAAAGTCACATCGGAAAGATTGGCGGCCTTGGCTGAGCGGGTTGCCAGAGCAAGCGGGCTGTTGCGAACACGTGTGGAGATAGCCGCGGAAGCACACAACCAGCAACTGTTAGAAAAGCTGACACGCGGACAAGAACTGCAACTCAGACTTCAAGCCACCGTTGAAGGCTTGTCCATTGCCGCCATTACTTACTATGTGGTGAGCTTGGCCCTGTTCGTGGGAAAAGCCCTGAAAGCATCCGGACTGAACATCAATCCAGAACTGCTGGCGGGATTTTGCACCCCGGTGGTCTTGTTCATTTCTTGGAAGACTATTCAACACATTCATGTCAGATTGAAGGATGTTTGAAACTGCTTGTGGCGCTCTTAATTTGTGCGTTTCAGCGTTGAATTTAAAAAATCAGTCACGAGTTTCACAGCCAAATCAGGCTGCTCTTCCTGAAGCAAGTGGCCTAAATTGGGCAGCAGCATGGTTTGAGAGACCGCCAAAACATTGGCGTAGCTTTGGGCATTGCTGCTGGGAATCATCTGATCTTGTTCACCCCAAATGAGCAAGGTGGGTGCTGTTATTTTTTTTAAGCGCGGCACTGGATCTGTATAAATCGTTTGATTAGCCCGCTCCAAAATAGCGGCACGAACACCCGGCGCTCTCAGCATGTCGTAGTAACGGTTAACCAGACTGTCATCCAACGCTTTGGCATCAAAAAATGCGGGCTCAATAGATTTGCGAACCAGGTATTTAGGTAAACAAAACTTGATCACCCCCATGATAGAAGGCATCGCATAAGGCTTGGTACCAATGTCTTTGGTGTCGGGGAAACCATCAGGGGCCATCAGAACCAAGGCCTTAACGCGATCTGGCACTGAAGCGGCCAGACTCCAAGCCATTCTCCCACCCATGGAGTGCCCGATGACTGAAAAACTCGACAACCCCAAATTGTCCACAAAATGCGTTAATGTGGCCAGATCGTTTTGCTCGGAATAATCATGAACTGGGCTAGGGCCGGTCAATCCAAAGCCAGGTAAATCGAGCCTGATGACTCTGTAATGCTGCTCCAACTGGGTAGACCAAGCGTCCCAAGTTTGCAGACTTGAACCAAACCCATGCAAAAGTAAAAGAACGGGCGCATCTTTGGGGCCTGTATCTTTGTAATGAATCTGAAGCCCCTCAACATCCACGGCCTGCTGGGAAGAAGAACCGTAGCGTTGCCTGAGCTCGGACAGCGTCATATCAGGCGCCCACAAACCGTACAACACACCCACAGATAAGAAAGCACTTGCCAACAAAACGCCACTCCAATCAAGGAATTTATTCATACGATTACGGACTTGCAAACTTGACGGCATGATCATATTATGAATTCCAAACCTTGGACACAACTGTGTTGGCATCGTTGGTGAAAGTTTTAACTTTGACGCTATGAGCTTTGTGCAGTCTGTCACAGGAGCCATTTATTTAATTCAGAATTGTTCTCATGAAAGCCAAAGCCATTGTTTTTGAAGCCCCAAAATCCTTGCAAATTCGTGAACTCGAACTTGCACCCATGGGCCCACTTGATTTAGAAGTTGCCGTCTCTTTCAGTGGTATCAGTACCGGGACTGAGCGCCTGTTATGGGAGGGCACCATGCCTCCCTTTCCAGGCTTGTCTTACCCCTTGGTTCCGGGGTACGAAACCGTTGGCGTCATCGCAGATCTCGGTGCAGAAGTATCTGGTTTGCACAAGGGGGATCTGGTTTTTATACCAGGCTCCTACGCTTTTCAAGGGGTTCAAAACTTATTTGGCGGCTCGGGCGCACGGTTAGTCGTTCCGTATGATCGCGCCGTCAAACTTGACCCCTCTTTGGGGAACAAAGGCGTTTTACTGGCTTTGGCTGCAACTGCACACCATGTTTTCACCGTAGGTCGCGAAGGTGCCGCTTTGGCCTATCCTGACTTGATCATTGGTCACGGCATCATGGGCCGACTGTTGGCCCGCATGGTGGTAGCTGCCGGGAAACCGCCTCCAGTGGTTTGGGAAACACAAGCCATTCGACAAGCCGGTGCCATGGGGTATGAGGTGATACATCCCGACCAAGACACGCGCAAAAATTACCGCTGCATTTGTGATGTGAGTGGAGATGCAGCCATTTTGAATCATGTAATTCCCAAAATGGCACCAGGTGGCGAAGTGGTATTGGCGGGCTTTTACAAACAAGACCTGTCTTTTGCCTATGCACCCGCCTTCATGCGCGAAGCCACTATTCGCGTTGCTGCGCAATGGAAGAAACATGATCTTGACGCCGTTGTGGCCATGTTTCATGACGCAAGTCTGCCCCTTGACGGCCTGATTACCCATACTGAAAAAGCTGAACAAGCCCAACACGCCTACGAAGTCGCTTTTGGTGATCCGAAATGCTTAAAGATGGTGATCGAGTGGGCTGAATAAGGTACCTCTTTGACTTTCGTTTAAAAAGGAAGTGCCATGTCCATTCAGGAAATACTCTTATCAGAACCTCGTGGTTTTTGCGCTGGGGTCGAGCGTGCCATTGAAATTGTCGAAAAAGCACTCGCAAAATTTGGTCGACCGATTTATGTGCGACATGAAATCGTACACAACACCTTCGTGGTCAACGATCTCAAAAATAAAGGCGCCATCTTCATTGAAAATTTAGACGATGTCCCGCCTGGCGCCACCTTGGTCTTCAGTGCACATGGGGTTAGCAGAGCGATTCAACACGATTCACAAAAGCGAGGATTTAAGATTTTTGACGCTACTTGTCCGCTAGTCACCAAGGTCCATGTTGAAGTCGCCAAACTGCACAAATTGGGTTATGAATTCATCATGATCGGACACAAAGGCCACCCCGAAGTTGAAGGCACCATGGGCCAACTCGAGACGGGCATTCATCTTGTAGAAGATCTTGCAGATGTCGCAAGTATTCGACCCCAGCAAAGCGAACGATTGGCCGTGGTGACGCAAACCACATTGAGTGTTGACGATACGGCAGAAATTATGGCCGCTGTGAAAGCGCACTTCCCTTTAGTGCGCGAACCCAAACAACAAGACATTTGTTACGCCACCCAAAACCGCCAAAACGCTGTCAAAATTATGAGCGCCCAAGTTGATGTGGTCGTGGTCGTGGGCAGCCCAACAAGTTCAAACAGCAACCGTTTGCAAGAGTTAGCCGCTCGACTGGGCGTACAGGCCTACATGGTAGAAAACGCAAGCATGCTGGAAGCCAATTGGTTTTCAGGAAAATCACGTGTCGGCGTCACCGCAGGGGCTTCAGCACCTGAGGTGCTGGTTCAAGACGTCATCATCCGACTGCGAGAAATGGGGGCAGTAAGCGTTCGCAAAATGGATGGCGTCAAAGAAACCATCAAATACCCACTGCCTACAGGATTGAAGATCGAAGCATGAAACCCTAGATCAAGGGGTATTGGAATACAGCTGATTGACAATTTTTAAGCAATCAAACCAGCTGCTCAATAAGCCTCATACAACATCATCTGTCATGAGCCGCTCAAGCGAAGAAAAGTATTCCTAGCTCAAGCGATCTGATGCTTAAGATCAGCCTTTTTTGGCCCAGGCACTGCACCAAGCTTTAGCTGACACTTGTTTGCCAGCAAACAAGGGGCAAGCACCAGCGGCAGAGCCTGCTGCACCTTGGTACAGGGCGCAATTTCCACATACCTGGCCTGCTGCGAATTTGGGTTGTTTGGTTTTATCAACTTTGCTGGCATCGACTTTATAGCCGAGTGTCGCCGCTTGAGGGTCAGTTTCAGCAACCATGCTTTGTGCCTGTGCACTGGCTGCCAGCAAAGTGGCGGCCGAAGCCAATGCGGTGTGCATCATAAAGACGCGACGGGTGCTTGATAGATTCGAACTCATGGTGCTTCCTCAGGTTAAAAATTATGAACTCTGTGTGAACCCAATAAACTTGGAGCAGGTGATCTGCCCGGTTAGGCTTACCAACGGTTCAGGCAAGAAAATCCGACTTCCAAAACAAAAATGTCTTGGAAGCCGCATGGATACTGGTGCCCCGAGCCGGAATCGAACCGGCACGCCCGCTATTCACGAAGCGGCGGATTTTAAGTCCGCAGTGTCTACCAATTTCACCATCGGGGCCGTGCGACTGATCGCAACTTGGTATCCTTCTATTTTAACAGCCAGATACCATCCTGTTTGGAACAACAGCGACTTCATCCAACTTAGGGGGTTTTTGAGTGTCTAAAATTTTGAAAATTTATCTTGGTTTGGCGATTTTGATGGCGTCCAGCTTGGAATCTTGGGCGTACGAAAAATTCACTGCCGTCGATCTAGGCCGAGTCAATGCAACAGCTCCCCTCTATGTCTTGTCCAACCCTTCTGCAAAAGCTACGCTGATACTTTTACCTGGCGGCAATGCCGACACAGGAAAGATTGCTGAAGGTAAACCCAACAGTCAAAATTTTTTAGCCCGCTCCAAAGACCTGTTTCAATTAGAGGGGTTCAATGTCGTTGTCATGTTCAGACCCACTGATCTGACCGACCTGGAAACAGAATACAGAGTCAGTAAGCAGCATGTTCAAGAAATCCAGCAGGTCATTCGCTTTGCAAAGAATGAATTCAATCACCCTGTTTGGTTAGTCGGAACCAGCAGAGGGACTGTCTCTGCGACAGCATCAGCCATTCAATCAGGTGATGCAGAAATCGCAGGCTTAGTTCTGTCTTCCAGCGTCACGACCAAGAAGAATCAAGGCGTTTCAAGTCAGGACATCTCAAAAATTAAAGTGCCTGTCTTGGTCATACACCATCAAAATGACGAATGCAGAATCTGCAATCCAGACGATGCGGCACAAATTACAAAAGGGTTGACAAGTTCGCCCATCAGCAAATTTGTTTTGGTGAGTGGCGGCTTTGGACCCAGCGGCAACCCCTGCGAAGCCAAACATTGGCATGGATTTATCAATTACGAAAATGAAACTGTGAAGCTCATTTCGAATTGGATAAAAAATCCAAGCACCTGACAGTCTGTGGCTCAAAACAGCCTGCCAAGTCTCCTAGAGCACCTTTAGATCAGTTGAGCATCGTGCGTGAATACGCTTTTGAACAGGGAATTACTCAAAAAAGGCAGGGTTTGCCACCCTTGATCTTTGGTTCCATGCTTGTTACTTTGTATTCAGGCTGACCGGCATGGATCAGTCACCACTCTAAGGAGACATATCACCATGTTAAAAAACATCATGACCGGACTGCTCGTGACCTCTATGGCCATTGCAGGATCAGCTCTGGCACAAAGCAAGCAAATCAAAATTGGCGTACTTTTTGACATGTCTGGCGCACTTGCTGCTGGCGGTTCTAACGCCAGTTACCTGGGAACCAAATACGCCATTGACATGATCAATGAGCGCGGCGGTGTGGAGGGGTACAAAATTGTACCCATCTACGCCGATGCGCAAAGCAAGACCGAAGTCGCCATCAACGAGACTGAGCGACTTGTCAACCAAGAGAAGGTTGACGTCATCATGGGTGTGTTCTCATCTGCCCAGTGCGTCCCTATGGCTCAAAGATTGGACCAAGCGAAGAAATTCATGTGGGCCAACGTCTGCGTTTCATCCGCAGTGATGAAAGATAAAAACCTGAAATACGTTTTCCGAGCCCAAGTGCATTCGGACCAGATTGGCGAAGCGTCTTGCCGCTTTTTGTCCGAAAGCGCCAAAGCCAAATTTGGCAAGGAGCCGCGTGACTTGAAGGTGGCCATTATTTATGAAGACGGCCCTTACGGTGCGGGTGTGGCGATGGGCAATGAGGTTGTTTGCAAACAACTCGGTATGCAGATTGCGCTGAAAGAAGGTTATGCCGCTACCGCCCCGGACCTCTCCGCTTTAGTCACCAAACTGCGCCGAGCGCGGCCTGATGTGATCTTGCACACAGGCTACAACCCCGATATCACCTTGTTCTTGCGCCAGGCCAAAGAGCAAGGCCTGAAATGGGGTGCCCTGATTGGACACGGCGCGGGCTATGGCCAGTTTGACAAAATTTACGCCACCTTCAAAGACGATGCCAATTACATTTACAACGTGGATCCCGTAGCAGCCCAGTTGATCGACCCCAAAGCCCTCAAACCTGGTTTAGGCGCTATCACCACAGAAATGGTCAAGCGCTACAAAGCTGATGTCAAGGCCGATGAAATCCCGACCCATGTCTCGATGGGCTTTAACCAAACCTGGATCTTTTTGACCGATGTGTTGCCACGCGCCATCAAAAAATACGGCGGCATTGATTCTGAAGCCCTCAGAAAGGCGGCCCTGGATACGGACATTCCAGAGGGTGGCACGATCCAAGGCTATGGGGTGAAGTTTTTCCCACCAGGCCAATCAATGGCTGGTCAGAACGAGCGTTCAACACCCGTCGTGCATCAGTACATCAACAACGACACTTTCGTTGTCTGGCCTAATGCGATCAAGAGCCGTGATGCTGTTTTGCCTTTACCCAAGGGCCACGCCTACGCCAATACGAACTGATGCTGGTCGTTCAAGATCTGACCAAAAAGTTCGGCGGTTTCGCTGCTGTTGATGGCATTTCGTTTGAGGTCAAGCAGGGCGAAATCGTGGGGCTTATTGGCCCCAATGGTTCAGGCAAAAGCACCACTTTCAATCTTTTGGCGGGGCTTTTTGCCCCTACCTCTGGCACGGTGACTTTCGACGGCCAACCGATTGGTGGCCTGCGGCCCTATCAAATTTGTCAACGCGGTTTGGCCCGGACTTTTCAAATTCCCCGTCCATTTCGCAAGTTGTCAATTCTTGAAAATGCAGCGCTGGCCGCCTATTACGGCGCCAGTGAACCCATCACCCGAAGCGAAGCCCTGCGTCGCGCAGAAGATGCACTCATGTTGATTGACTTGCCCACAAGCCCTTCTGCGATGGTCGATGGCTTGGGGGCTGCTGGCCTCAAAAAGCTGGAAATGGCGCGTGCATTGGCCACCCAGCCCAAGTTGCTGCTAGCCGATGAAAGCTTGGGTGGTTTGGATGAGTCAGAAATGGAGCAAGCCGCCCAAATGCTCAAGCGCATTCGCGACGAGCGCGGCATCACCATCATCTGGGTTGAGCACATCATGGGGGTCCTGATGAAAGTCATCGACCGCTGCCTGGTACTCGACCATGGCGAGTTGATTGCGCAAGGCAGTCCGGCCGAGGTGGCACACGACCCTCGGGTTGTGGAGGTCTATCTGGGTACCGATGCACTCAGTGTGCAACAGCAAATAGGGCGCGATATTGCGTTGGAGGGTTCTTGATGCTGGAGTTGAAGAATATCAACGCAGGATATGGCAGCTTTCAAGCCTTGTTTGACGTCTCTTTGAGCATCCAAGCGGGCGAGGCCGTTGCAGTAATTGGCCCCAATGGTGCTGGCAAAACCACGCTGCTGCGGGTGATATCTCGCTTGATCGAAGCTTCTGCAGGTGATATGCACATGGAGGGACTGTCTTACCGGTCTTTGCCATCGCACGAAGTGGTGGGGCTTGGCATCGCCCAAGTCCCTGAAGGACGCAGACTTTTCCCACGATTGAGCGTCGAAGACAACTTGAAAATGGGCGCCTACACACCCGCTGCCAGAGCCCGGCGCGACGAGAAACTGGACTATGTGTACGACCTTTTTCCCCGCATGGCTGAGCGGCGCAAACAATTGGCGGGCACCATGTCTGGCGGCGAACAGCAAATGTGTGCCATTGGCCGAGCCCTGATGAGTGGCCCTAAATTGTTGCTGCTCGACGAACCTTCTGCCGGGTTAGCGCCAGTGATTGTGCAATCAATTTTTGAGCTCATGCACAAAATCCGTGCTGAAGGCTACACCGTGCTGATCGTTGAGCAAAACATCCAGCAGGTGCTCAAAGTCGTTGACCGTGGCTACCTGTTGGAAACCGGAAAAATCCGGGCCAGTGGAACTGCTGCTGAATTGTTAGCCAGTCGTGAAGTTCAAAAAGCCTACCTTGGAGTTTGATGGAATTCTTTGACATTTTTTTGGTCGAGGCCATTCTCAATGGCATTTTGCTGGGGGGCTTGCTCGCCCTGCTCTCGCTTGGATTGAATCTGATCTTCGGCGTCATAGACGTCGTCTGGATTTCTTATGCAGAACTGATGATGATCGGCATGTATGCCATTTACTGGGCCCACACCATGCTGGGCTGGCCGTTGTATTTTGCGTTTCCGTTTGGTATTTTGAGTGTCGCCATCCTTGGCGCAGCGATGCACTGGTTCATCATACGACCCGTGCTGGTAGCCGAACCGATCAACCAGTTACTGGTCACTGGCGGCGTGCTCTTTTTTCTGCAGGCTGTCGCGACGGTTATTTTTGGCATTGACTTTAAAAATATCGGCATTCGCTTGCCCAGCTTCATGCTGGGTGATATCAGCTTATCGATGGCTCGGTTGATCGCATTCATGGTGGCCATGATCGCCATTGCAGCAACCTATTTGTTCCTCCATAAAACCTATATTGGAACGGCCATTCGGGCCATTAGCCAAGACCGCAACATCATGCCACTGATGGGTGTGAACCCCAGTCGCATTTACCTCATGACTTCTGCAGTCGGTGGCGCGTTGGCAGGTTTGGCGTCTTGCTTGTTGGTGCTGCAATACGACATACACCCGGCCATAGGCCTGACGTTTGGACCCATCACCTTTTTGGTGTGTGTGATGGGTGGTTTGGGCAACTTGGTGGGCGGCTTTGTTGCCGCCTTCATCTTTGCACAATTGATCTCAGTGGGTGGTTATGTCTTTGCAATTGAGTGGGGCTATGTGCTGGCATTTGTATTCTTTATCGCCATGATGTTCATACGTCCCGAAGGCATTTTGTCACAGCGACGATGAGCATGATGAAACCAACTTCCTCCCATTTATTTCGCTTGCTGGTGGTCTTGCTGTTGGCGGCGCCTTGGCTAGGGCTGGGGCCCTACCCTTTGCATCTGATCATCATGTCTTTGTTGCTGGGCTTTATCTATACCAGCTGGGCCCTGATGGGCCGACTTGGCCTGGTCAGTCTGGGGCATGGCGCTTTTCTGGGTATCGGCGCCTATTCAGTCGTGCTGTTATGGAACCAGTATGGTTTATCGCCCTTCATAGGCACTCTGGTCGCCATCGCAGTCACCGTTGTGGTGGCCTTGGTCATCGGCTACCCCTGCTTTCGATTCAAAATCGTGGGCCATTACTTTGCTCTGGTGACTTTGGCATTGGCCGAAGTGGTTCGGCTGGTCATTGTTGCTGAACGTGATCTAACCGGTGGCTCACTCGGCTTAACCCCCAAGCCGGGCATCAGTGAAGGAGCCAGTTTTTCAGTATGGGCGATGCAGTCGTCTACACGTGTGGTTTGGTTTTATCTTATTTTGGCGTGCTGGCTGTTCGCGTTGTGGGTTTGGCGCCGTGTTGACCAAAGCATGCAACGCGATGCCCTGCAGGCCATCAGCGAAGATGAAGACGCTGCAGCCTCTATAGGCATCAATGTGACCCGCACCAAACTCCAAATCACGGTGCTGTCAGCGGTCATGACGTGCTTGGGGGGCGTACTTTATGCCCAGTACCAGCTCTACATCAACCCCGAAACCGTCTCTGGCGTGGGCATCTCGCTGCAGATTGTGTTTGGAGTTATTGCAGGCGGCATGTTCGTGATGCTTGGCCCTACTTTTGGAGCCGTGTTTCTGCTTGCCTTGCAGGAAATTTTGCGGGTACTCATCGGCAACCAAGTTCACGGTTTAGATCTGCTGATTTACGGTGCGTTACTGATATTTTTCATTATCAAGATGCCCAAGGGCATCTTGGGTGCCTTGCTCGAGCGACGCCTCTGATCACACATGGACCACGCGTTCATGTTGAACGCTGCGCACATCCATTTCAAAATCCAATTCCTGAATAGGCGGTCTGCAAATATGCCAACTCAGACCCGCGCTTAACAAACCTCTAGGCGCGAACTCTGGCGAAATCAAGTGCGCGATTTCTTGCACTGTATAAATTTGTGCAGCAGTTAGGCGCGACCAATCGGCCTTTAAACCTTGGGCGCGGGCTTGCATGGTGTCAAGCACATAACGCGCTTTTGTGGCAATGCCACTTGGGCTTTGATCGCCCCTGGCAATAATGCCTTCTGGAAAGGGCTTGTCTTCGGGCCACTCGCCACTTCCAGCAATCACCCAGTCTCTTGGCCCCTCCATCGTTTGGGGCATGCTGTAAGTGAAGGCATAAAAGCCCGGTTCATCAGGCGGGTCGAACTGTGGTGCCAAATTACTGCGTGCCACGGGGTTGAGCTTATTGCGGAAAAGACCCCAATCGGTCAAAACCTCGACATAGCCTTTATTGAAATTTTTAAATCCTTGCAAAGTGAACGCCGCCGGCGATCGCAGCTCACAGGAAGCCAGCGAAGTCAAGGGCCGCTGTTGCTGCGTCAAATGCTGGCGAATCCATGCAAAACCCTCTGCCACGGGGAGTGGTCGGGTAAAGCGAATGCGATGCAATTCAAATCCTGGTGCGGCGATCACACCTTGCGAGTAAGGCAGCCCGCCCTCCAAAAACGAATAACCACCCTCAGCAAAAAGATGCAAGTTCGACATGTCTGGGTCTCCTGATAGGGTCTTCAATCTGCAAATACGATGTCTATCTTCATGATAAAGCAAGTTACGTTTGCGCTTTGGTGTCATCTTTGCAGATCGGCGTAGGATGCAACTGTTGTACTATTTTGGTTGCTCGATGGAATGGTGCATCCTTGCATCCATCAAAGTCTTGTTCTCTATTTAAAAAAGGTTAAGAAATGTCGGTTCCTTCTATGATGAATTTTATTGCTCATGGCTCTGGGGGCAACCCAGACGTTCTGGTCCCCAGCCAATGTGCAGTCCCCCGCCCTGCACCAGGCGAGGTGTTGGTGCGCGTGGCTTATGCAGGCGTCAACCGCCCCGACTGTGCTCAGCGCAGTGGGCGCTACCCGCCGCCTCCAGGCGCATCACCGATCATTGGACTTGAAGTTTCAGGCGAGGTCGTTGCTATGGGCGAAGGTGTCACGCAGTGGAAAATGGGTGACCAACTTTGCGCCCTGACCAATGGCGGTGCCTATGCCCAGTACGTTACTGTGCCCCAAGGACAAGCACTTCCGATTCCCAAGGGCTACTCCATGCTGCAAGCGGCAGCTTTACCCGAAAACTTTTTCACTGTTTGGACCAATGTATTCCAACGCGGCAAACTCAAAAAGGGTGAAACATTTTTGGTGCATGGCGGGTCATCAGGCATCGGCTTAACAGCCATTCAACTTGCACATGCTTTTGGCGCCAAAGTTTTTTGTACCGTTGGCAATGATGACAAAGCCAAGGCTTGTCTCGAAGTAGGCGCCGACATAGCCATCAACTACAACACCCAAGACTTTGTTGAAGTCGTCATGGAGAACACAAACAAGCTAGGGGTCAACATCGTGCTTGACATGGTGGGCGGGAGCTATATGCAGCGCAACTTGCAAGCACTTTCCCTAGACGGTCGGTTGGTGCAAATTGCCTTCTTGCAACCGTCCAAAGTAGAAGTCGACTGGATATCCCTGATGACCAAACGCTTGACGTTTACGGGCTCCACCCTGCGACCAAGAACAGCGGCAGACAAGACGCAAATGGCCACCGAGTTGAAGCAGTCCGTCTGGCCCTTACTGGAAGCCGGCTCGGTCAAGCCCGTAATTTACAAAGTGTTTGATTTGGCACAAGCCAACCAAGCTCACGCCCTCATGGAGTCGTCTGTACACATTGGCAAAATCATGCTGAAGGTGGCGGACTGAGGTTTGCTGCGCCCACAAAAAAGCCCTCCGAAGAGGGCTCGTTTGGATTTCAAATAATCACCCCTGGCAATTAACCGCCCTTTTTGGAGCGCTTGCCAGGGTTTTTCTTGTTGCGAGTGGCCACGCCACGCTCCAAGCTCACACGCTGACCGCGGCCATGTGTCGGCAATGTCACGCCAGGCTGTGGCGTCATTGGCGGGGTAAATTTACGATCAGCTTCAGTCACAATCTTATTGCCCATCAGTGGCTCCAGTAAAAAGTTCAACCCCTGATTAGGCCACAGGAATGAGCCGATTCGGGCTTGCATGGGTATAAATTTTGTTCAGACAGGTTTAAAGCGGTGCTTTCAGCTGAACACACCGCCGTAGTCTTTGCGCAAATCGTTTTTCTGTACCTTGCCCGTGCCGCCAACCGGCAAGGACTCTAAAAAAACCACATCATCAGGCACCCACCATTTGGCAACGCGGGTGGCCAAGAAAGTTAAAATTTCTTCCTTTTCCAGAGCCTGCCCCGGCTTGCGCACGATAAACAAAAGGGGACGCTCGTCCCACTTGGGGTGTTTAATGCCAATGACGGCCGCCATGGCCACCGAGGGATGGCCGACAGCCGCATTTTCGAGGTCGATCGAGCTGATCCACTCGCCCCCGGTTTTGATGACGTCTTTGGTTCTGTCACGGATTTGCATCAAGCCCTTCGCATCGATTGTGGCGATGTCGCCCGTTGGGAACCAGCCATCAATCAAAGGGGACTTTTCACCCTTGAAGTAGCTCTGGATGATCCATTGACCGCGAACCATCAACTCCCCTTGGGAGGTACCATCGCGTGGCAATGTTTGCCCATGCTCGTCGACCACTTTAATCTGGATACCAAACACGGTTTTACCCTGCTTGGCGACCAAGGCATGTTGATCTGCTGCAGGCAAAGCCAACTCGGCTGAGGTCATGCTGGTCATGGTAGCCACAGCCGTTGTTTCGGTCATGCCCCAGCCATGCCGAACTTGAACGCCATACACATCCGAAAATTTGGCGATCAAGGCCGCTGGCATGGCCGAGCCCCCCACGGCGGTGTACTTCATGGTTGAAAACTTCAGACCGTTCTGCTCGATGTGCCCCATCAAAGCCTGCCATATCGTGGGTACACCGGCACTGAGAGTGACTTTCTCAGCCTCGATCAATTCATACAAGCTGGCCCCGTCCAAACGCGGCCCTGGGAGTACCAGCTTGGCACCACCAATCGGTGCGGCGTACGGAATACACCATGCGTTGATATGGAACATGGGCACCACCGGCAAAATGGTCTGCTGGGGAGAAATGTCCAAGACACCGGGCAAGCAACCCGTCAGGGCATTGAGCACAATCGCTCGGTGCGAATACAAAGCCCCTTTGGGGTTACCCGTGGTACCCGAGGTGTAGCAAAGCGCAGCACCCGTGCGCTCATCGAATTCAGGCCACTCAAATTGCGAACTGTGCGGCGCAATCAAATCTTCATAGGCAATAGTTTTCACGCCGTCGATTGCAGGCAAGTTGACGGCATCTGACAAGCACAACCAATGCTTGACTTGAGGACAGTGTGCAGCAATGCCCTTGATCAAGGGCGCGAAGGTACTGTCGAACAGCATGACTTCATCAGCGGCATGGTTGATGATGTAAATCAGTTGCTGCGGATGCAAACGTGGATTGCATGTGTGCATGACCATGCCACTGCCTGAAACGGCGTAGTAGGCCTCAAGGTGGCGGTGATTGTTCCATGCGATAGAGCCTACCGCACTGCCCTGCTTCAGGCCCAAGGCAGCCAGGGCATTGGCCAACTGACGGGCACGGCCTGCGCAATCCGCATAGGTATAGCGAAACAGGGGACCATGGGTTTCGCGAGACACAATTTCAACGTCACCAAACTGCGCTGCACTGTGTTCCAAGATGCCTGAAATCATCAATGGGCGATCCATCATCAAACCGGGTTGCAACATCACTTCTCCTGCTTATTTTTTAAAAAAACTCATTCCACTTTGGCGCCAGAGCTTTTCACGATCATGGCTGCGTTGTCCCAATCGGCACGCAAAATTTGCTGAAACTCATCGGGACTTGCCGTTGTCATTTCAACGCCCAGGTTTTTAAATCGTTCAATCACAGCGGGATCGGCCAATGCTTTTTGAACGGCATTGTTAATACGATCTTGTTCGGCTTTGGGCATGGTTGCAGGGCCGAGCAAACCGATCCAGGAATCAAATTTGTAGCCGGGCAACCCCGCCTCAGCCACGGTGGGTAACTCGGGCATGAAACGAGAGCGCTTGGAGCCGGTATAGGCTAACAATTTGATACGTGGATCTTGCCGGAAACCCACCACGCCGATGGTGGCGGCCGTCACACCTTGCACACGGTCTGCCAAGACTTCATTGACCGCATCACCTGTCGACTTGAGGGGAATGTGTTGCATGTCCAATCCAGCTTTAGACAAAAACGACGCCATGCCCAAGTGGGTGGCACTGCCGTTACCAGCAGAGGCATAGTTCAGTTGTTTGGGTTTGGACTTCACTTGCTTGATGTAGTCAGCGAGATTGCTCACCCCCATGCTCGCGGGTGCCGCAATCACGTAGCCAGAATAGCCCAGCAATGACACGCCGGCAAAGTCCTTGATGGGGTCGTAAGGCAGCTTGGCAAACAAATGGCCCGCCAAGGTATGGCTGGCTGCAGCCAGCACCAAGGTGTTGCCATCGGGCGCTGCTTTGGCCACAGCAGCCGTGCCAATGGTGCCGCCGGCACCGGCTCTGTTTTCGATGATGACAGATGCACCCAGTATTTGACCCAACTCGTTGCTGAAGGTCCTGGCCACGGTATCTTGGACCGCACCCGGACCAAACGGGACCACAATGCGGATTACCCGCTGCGCCAGGGCTGCTGTGCTCAATCCCATTGCAATTGCAAGCAAGGCAAGAGAGGTTTTAATTTTCATCATGTGTCCTTTCAGATTTTCAAGAATTGGCAAGCCAGCGTTGCGTGAGGCGAACAAAATAACTGGCACCCACGGGAATGATCGCATCGTTGAAATCAAAAGAGGTGTTGTGGATGATGCAAGGGCCTGGGCCATGGTCGGGCATGCGGTGATCACCAAAACCATTGCCAATGAAGGCATAGCAACCCGGCTTGGCTTTGAGCATATGGGCAAAATCTTCAGCACCCAGCACCGCAGGGAAGTGTTCGTTGACGGCTTTGTCGCCCACCACCTCGCGCATGACCTCTGCAGCAAATCGCGCTTCCTTGGCGTGGTTGACCACCGGAGGCGACGCGCGCTTGAACTCCACCACCGCAGTGCATCCATGCGCTTGTGCTGTGCCTTGCGCCAGTTGACGCAGACCTGCTTCAATGGCGTCGAGGGCGGTTTCTGAGAAGGTCCGCACCGTACCACCCACCCAAGCTTCATCGGGAATCACATTGGGCGCACCAGAACCTTGGATTTGCGTCACCGCCAATAAGGCACGCTCCACACTGTCGACCACTTTGGGCACCAGGGTTTGCAATTGCTGGCCCAAGTTGATCACTGCGGCCACCGGATCGACACCTGTATGCGGCATTGAAGCGTGGGTTCCACGCCCCTTCATCACCACACGCCAAGTGTTACTCGAGGCCATCAAAGCGCCATGGTTGAGCGCAAAGTGTCCGACCTCTCCGATCGAAAAGTTATGCAGAGCAAACACAGCATCACAGGGAAAACGCTCGAACAATCCGTCCTCAATCATTTTTTTAGCGCCGGCTTTGCCCATTTCCTCTGCAGGCTGAAATATGAAGTTCACTGTCCCATCAAAGTCGCGGTGCTGAGACAAGTGCCAAGCCGCGGCCAAGAGCATGGTGGTATGCCCGTCATGGCCACAAGCATGCATACGTCCGTCATGGGTGGAACGGTGTGGGAAATGGTTTTCTTCTTGCAGGGGCAAGGCGTCAAGGTCTGCACGCAAACCCAAGCAGCGAGAGCCTTTGCCAGACTTCAACACCCCAACGACCCCTGTTCCCGCCACACCGGTGTGAACTTCAATGCCCCAGGACCGTAACTTCTCAGCCACCATCGCAGATGTTCGATGCTCTTCGAATCCAAGCTCAGGATGCGCATGGATGTCGCGGCGCAAGTGAGTGAACTGGCTGAAATCTTTCAGCGAATCTAAAAGGGGCATGTCATTCCAGTCAAAGTAGCAACTGAGTTAACTTTACTACAGGACACGAACAAAGCAGCACATAAAAAGAAAGGCTCAATGCAGTCTGAAAACCAAATTTCGGTGAAAATAAAGCATGAACACACAACTCCGACAATTTCTCGCATTGAGCTTATGCACCACTTGCGTTTCTTTAGCTTGGGCGCAAAACAACTTCATCAGTGATGCGGCCAAAGAACCCGGCGCAAAGGTCACGCCATCGGGCTTGGTTTTTCGGTCCCTCCAAGATGGCACGGGCGCAAGCCCCAATGCGACCGACAAAGTCAAAGTGCATTACCGAGGGACGTTCCCCGATGGCAAAGAATTTGACAGCTCTTACAAACGCAATCAAGCGATTGAGTTTCCATTGAATGGCGTGATCGCCTGCTGGACCGAAGGTGTTCAGTTGATGAAGATTGGTGGCAAGTCCAAATTGACCTGTCCACCCGCCATCGCCTATGGTGCGCGCGGTGCAGGTGGCGTCATCCCACCCAATGCCACCCTGCAATTTGAAATTGAATTGATTGCCATAGCGGGCAAATAAACACAAGGATCAACCCATGACCACGATGAACTTGGAAACCTTTACCAAACAATCACTTGAAGAAGGCTTTGACGAAGTACTGGTGCGTGATTGGGCGCCGGATTTGGTGCTCGAAACCCATACCCATCCCTTTGATGTCAGCGCTTATGTCGTCAAGGGTGAATACTGGCTCACACTGGACACGCAAATCAAACATCTGAAAGCAGGCGACAGCTTCAGGCTTGCGCGTGACATTGCCCATGCAGAACGCTATGGCAGCGAGGGTGCAACTGTCTGGGTGGCTCGGGCAAATTGAGTTTGGAGCGGGAAACGAGATTCGAACTCGCGACCTCAACCTTGGCAAGGTTGCGCTCTACCAGCTGAGCTATTCCCGCGTTAAGACAGGCGCCATTATAGCGAATTTGGGAATATCGTCAAGACCAAATGACTAGTTATGACTAATTTATTTAGCTTTCATTTTAGGCC
>CANBWK010000076.1 GCA_947373105.1 Comamonadaceae bacterium
GACATGGGGTTGTCGGTGGCGGAGCTGCCCGTGGGTTGCCATTTCACCGTGACCAGCAGGCCTTGCAAGTTGGCCATGCTGGTGGAAGACAACTCGCCCTTGATTTTGTAGGTCGTTCCACTCAGGGTTTGGGTTTCTTGTATTTGCCCTGTCGAGACCAACGCTGCTGATTCTGGACACAGCGAAGGGCCGCTGCGCAAGCAGTCAATGGTGTTTTGCGCCAAGGTCAATGCGGTATTTTGTTGTCGGCTCGACCCGGCCGCTTGCAGGCTGTGCATGGCCAAAGTAATGGCGCCCATCATGCCCAGGCCCAGCAAGGCTGCGGCCACCAGAGCTTCGATCAAGGTAAAGCCTTGAGGGCGCTGCGCGAGGGGTGACCAATTTTTCATCCTCCACTCTTCCAGCTGCCGCGCACCCTTTGGACACGCTTTGCGTCTATGTTGACTGGCCAAGGCCAGTCAAAGGCTTGTCGATGATTGGCAAGCCACATGAATTGACTGCCCGCTTGCAAGTTGGGCAGGCCCGAAGGCAAAGCAACTTGACCGCTGACCGAGCCGCTGTGCCAAAGCGCAGCGCGACTGTCCTGGCATTGGGTGTCCAAATAAACCGTGCCCACTATGTGCGTGCTGGGGCTGATGCGCGGGCACTGGCTGGCACAGGCTGATGCAGAAAACACCACCACCACGGGGGCACTTGTTGTACCCACGCTTTGCGACCACTCGGTCGGGCTGTCTATCCAGTACACGGTGCGAGCCGGTTGTGTCAGGCTGCTCAAACCTTTGAGTACTTGGGCTTGGGAGATGGCCTGAATCTGCGCCGGTGTGGTTTGGCCAAACAAGGAGCTCCACACCGCAGAGTCGCATGTTGCAGGGTTGGGCGCCAATGTAGCGGTGGCTGGCGTCACCAGTGCGCCGCCTTGCAGGCTGCTGGCGTTGACCTTCAGGCAGGCTTGCTGCTCTGCTGTTGATATAACGCCGTTGCCATCAAGGTCGGGTGCATAAAGTGTTTGAATGGCGGTCCCGACGCTCTGTCCAGTACCGCTGCATCCGGCCTGGTTGGCGCCAGGTGCACAAAAGCGCGTGCTGCCGGCAATGGCTTCATTGACGCAGCCCTGGGTCAGCAAGGGGGTGGCTTGATTGGCTGAACCTATGGGGCCGGCGGTAGGCAGGTAAATGCTTTGCTGAACTTGTCCCACGCTGTGGTTGCCCGCATGCTTGGCTTGTGCATGGACCAAGGCCACATGGGGCGCATGCACGAGATCGCGCATGACCCGCACCAGCAGCGTGTGGCCTTGGGTGTCCCAGCCCGTATCAAGCTGCAAACTGCGGCATTGCCATTCGATACCGGTGTACGCGCTCAGACATTGTTGGGGCTCGTGGGTCGACCAAAACGTGTTGGGCACGGTGCTGAAGTTTTGCTCGATTTGTGCCAAAGCTGTTTCGAGCGCCGCTTGTGCGGTTTGCTGTGCTTGTGCGGTCCAAACACCGTTGTTGGCGCTCAAGCGTTCAGACAAGAGGGATCGGGCTGTGAACAAGCCCACCATGCTGGCCAGCAGCACAAGCAAGGTCACCATCAGCAAGGTGATTGCGCCTCGTTGCAGTCGTTTCATGTGCAGTCACTCGCAAGCGCAGTTGCGGGCATGGCATTGTGCAAAGTGATGCTTTGCTTTTGGGTCACAAGGGTATTGGGGTCGTTCGGCAATGCTGCCGTGATCTGGACAATCAAGTGGCGAAGCAGGGTGCCTTTGACCCAGCTGCAATGGGAGGTGAATTGCAAGGCTGTGACCTTGATGCTGCCCGCATCGGTGATCGCGCTCCAGACTGCAGGACTGCAGGCGGTTTTGGTGCGCAGCTCGTAGGACTTGAGTTGGAATCCGGTGCATTCGTTGTTGTCTTTGCTGCCGTTGTCATTGCGGTCCCAGCTGAACTCGATTTGGTTGGCGCTGACACTGAAGTCTTCTGCTGCGCCGCAAAAGTTATCGTTGCAAGTGGACATGATCCGAGTGCGCCAAGCGGCATTCATGTACTGCGCACGTCGAATGTCTTGCACCATCCAATCCATGGCGGAGCGCAAGTCTTGTTCCAGATGACTTTCTTGTAAGACAGTGCGTTGGCTTTGGAGCGTTGTCATCCATAAATGGATGCCCCCGCTGATGACCAAGAGGCCCATCGCCAATCCGATCAGCAGGCTGATCATGCTCTCACCGCGGATGCGCTGCATCATTGTTTCCAGCAACGAGGCGCATCGTTTTGTGCTGCCATGCCGCTGGTTAAAGAGACTGTTGCTGTGTTCAAGATGCGCAGTTGCATGCGCTGGCAATCGGTGTCACGGGCTTGGTCGCTCACGGCACTTGCCATGGCAATGAAGCCATCGCTTGTGGCTTCGGAGATGCTGAGTTGGTAATAGGCTTGTCCTGAGCTGGCTGTGAGACCCAGGTCAGTGAGGTTCGACGCATAAGTGTCATGGTGCGAGCGCCAGCGCACCTGCTCAAGTTGGATGTGTTGTAAGCTGGCTTGCGCGTCGATACGCCGTGCCTTGCGGATGTGGCTTTGAAACGAGGGCAGGGCGACTGACGCCAGTATCCCTGCGATGGCTAACACGACCATCAACTCGATCAACGTGAATCCACGGTTGCGTAGCTTGCGTAGTACGCAAGTTTTTAGGGCCAATGCATGCATGGCGGTCTCCCTGACTATTTTTTTAAATTTTGCGCCGGGATTGCGTACTTGGCAAGTCGGCTTTGTCGGGGCTTAATAGAAAAAACGACAGGGAGGATGTGATGCAACAAGAAGCGCGCTTTGGGCTTGCGGGTTTCACCTTGATAGAGTTGATGATGGGCCTGCTACTGGTGGCCGTGTTGATAACGTTTGGCGCAGGAAGCCTCAAGCCTTTGTGGCAAAAATACCAATTGCAGGCGCAAGCGGAAGATTTGTTGTCGTCATTGCTCTTGGCGCGCGGTGAGGCCCTCAAGCGGGGCGTTCGTGTGACAGCTTGCGTATCAAAAGATGGCACTCATTGCCAAAGTACTGGCGGTTGGGAACAAGGGTGGCTGGTGTTTGAAGATTCAGATGACAATGCCACGCGTTCAGCGCTTGAGCCACTGGTCCAGACGCACGGTGTGATGCCATTGAACTTGTTGGCCTCCGGTAACAGTCCTGTGGCGCACTACGTGTCTTATGCGGCCACAGGTCGTAGTTTGTATGCCTCCGGCGCTTTTCAGGCGGGAACCATTACGTTGTGTAGGACTTCAGCAGAGCCTGTGCAAGGCTGGAAGCTGGTGATCAACGCGGTGGGCAAACCGAGGCTGGACAAGGCCAGTCTCAATACCTGCCCGTGATGTTTATTTGTTGACTTCGTCGACCAGCAGTTTGAAGTCGTCAATGTCTTCAAAGCTGCGGTACACACTGGCAAAGCGCACGTAGGCGACTTTGTCGAGTTTTTTCAATTCCCGCATGACCAACTCGCCCAGTCGGTTGGAAGCGATTTCGCGTTGCGCAAAGCCGAGTAATTTTTCTTCGATGCGTTCGATGGCCGAATCCACCTGTTCGGTGCTGACCGGTCGTTTGCGCAGGGCCAGGTTCAAGCTGGCACGCAGTTTGACGCGTTCGTATTCGTTGCGCCTGCCGTCTTTTTTGACGATGGCCGGAAAGCTCACTTCAGGTCGCTCGTAAGTGGTGAAGCGCTTTTCGCAACTGCCGCATTGGCGACGACGGCGGATCAAGTCCCCGTCTTCGGCCAAACGCGTTTCCACCACCTGGGTGTCGTTATGGCCGCAGAAGGGGCATTTCACGCTTGCGCCCTGATCACTTGTAAACAGGAAAACGGGCAGTCAAGGCGTTGACCTTGGCGCGCACCGCGGTGATGTTGGCTTCGTCTTTCGGGTTGTCCAACACATCGGCGATCAGATGGGCCGTGATGCGGGCTTCTTCATCCTTGAAGCCGCGTGTGGTCATGGCGGGGGTGCCGATGCGTACACCGCTGGTCACGAAAGGCTTTTCGGGGTCGTTCGGGATCGCGTTCTTGTTGATCGTCATGTGGGCGGCGCCCAAAGCGGCTTCGGCTTCTTTGCCGGTGATGCCTTTGGCGCGCAGGTCGACCAGCATGACATGGCTTTGGGTGCCTCCGCTCACAATGCGCAGTCCGCGTTGAGTCAAAGTCTCGGCAATGATTTGCGCGTTTTTGATCACTTGGGCTTGGTAGTCCTTGAACTCAGGCTGAAGAGCTTCTTTGAAGGCGATGGCCTTGGCGGCGATCACGTGCATCAGTGGGCCGCCTTGCAGCCCAGGAAAGATGGCGCTGTTGATGGCTTTTTCGTGTTCTGCCTTCATCAAAATGATGCCCCCGCGAGGGCCGCGCAGACTTTTGTGGGTGGTCGAAGTGACCACGTCAGCGTGTGGCACGGGACTGGGGTAGACGCCTGCGGCGATCAGGCCGGCATAGTGGGCCATGTCGACCAAGAAAATCGCGCCAACTTCCTTGGCTACTTTGGCAAAGCGGGCCCAGTCGATGTGCAGCGAATAGGCCGAAGCGCCAGCGATGATCAGCTTGGGCTTGGTTTCCCGAGCTTTGGCTTCCATTGCGTCATAGTCAATGACTTCATTCTTGTCCAGACCATAGCTCACCACGTTGAACCACTTGCCCGACATGTTCAGTGGCATGCCGTGGGTCAGATGCCCACCTTCGGCCAGGCTCATGCCCATGATGGTGTCGCCGGGTTTCAGGAAAGCCAGGAACACTGCTTCGTTGGCCGATGCGCCGCAATGGGGTTGTACGTTGGCGCAGTCGGCGCCAAAGATCTGCTTGATGCGGTCGATGGCCAATTGCTCGGCCACGTCGACGAATTCGCAGCCACCGTAGTAGCGCTTGCCGGGGTAGCCTTCGGCGTATTTATTGGTCAACTGCGAGCCTTGGGCGGCCATGACAGCGGGCGAAGCGTAGTTTTCGCTGGCGATCAGCTCGATGTGGTGTTCTTGTCGTTGGTTTTCGGCCTGAATGGCGGCAAAAACTTCGGGGTCGGTTTGTTCGATCAAAATGTTACGGTCGTACATGGCAGTCCTTCAAATGAATGGAACCTTGTCAATGAAAATCGACAAGGGCTGCCCAGGCGAACGGCTGAAGACCAGCCAAGTTGCCGACAAAGGGCCGCTTGGAGGCTGTGCGCTCCCCAGTGGTAATGTGACGTTCATGTATGAGTCGTCAAGGTCCACGTCAAGCTGCTTGGGGCCCATAGGCCTGGACACAGCCCTATCGCCAGTCGCGCACGCCCTAAGTGTATCCGAGACCGGGCCTAGAAAAGACCCGTTTAGAGGGAAATTGAACCCGATTTGACAGGCGCTTGCCAGCGAACAGGCCGCATTTGGGGTGTTGTCTCTTGGCTCTGGGCGCGGGCTTGCCGCACGGATTGGGTGATGCGGGCCAATCTTTGTTCTTCTTGCAGGACACGCTCAAGGTAATTGCTCTCACGGCTCTTGGTCGTCTCAGCGTAGGCGATCAAACCGGCATCAATTGAGCCTTTCTGGACAGACAAATCATGCAGCACACTGACCCCAACCCGCATGTTGCTCAATGGGTCAAAGGTGGCCATCGGACCTCCCAATTGATCGAGCTTGTGGGATTGCTGCATGGGCATGAGTTGCATCAGACCTTGGCCGCCCATGCTGCTTTGTGCGAAGGGGTTGAAGTTCGACTCGATGGCCATGATGGCCAATATGAGGGTGGGGGCAATCTGCGTGCGCTCGCCTAACTGAAAGGCTTCTGCCACCAGAACACTCAAGGGTTCCGGTGACACGTTGTATTTTCGGCTCAGCCAGTAGGTCACAGAGGCTTGTTCGGCTGGCAAATCCAAAGGGTCGCCTGCGGTGGTGCGCTCCAAGGCCGCAAAGCTTTCAGCAGGAGACCAGGTGTTGGTAATTTGACGCGCTTCAAGCCAACCCAATAAATGCGTGGTGGCTGTGGCGCGCAATTCGGGTCGGGCCGTCAACATCAATGCGGCTCCAATCACTATAAGACCCAGCAAGGCAAAACCATGTCGGGTGATTTCAACGAAGCCGTCTCGGGCATCGAGAGTCATCACGCAAAGGGCATTCCAAGTTGTTCTGAGTATTATCAAATGAGGATTTCCAGTGGCATCACTGTGTCAAGAGTGTGGTGCCGAGTTTGAAGACATGGACCTTACCCGGAGGGGGTGGGTCATTTAAGTTTCGAATTGTAACGATTTTAATCGAATCTAAATACCATTTTAGATATATCAAGTTTTATTGTTAGATTTTTAAATTTTACATTGGGTCTTGGTTTGCGCCAAGCTCAAAGTCGTAAAACATCGAAATCGATGACTTTTGTCACCATCCAAGCTCAGTTTTTGAAACAAGACCAAATAACGGTGAAAATACGGGCTGTTTATCTTTTCCAGTGTTGACACAGTGACCCAAGCATCTTCTAAGACTCTCGATCTCTCCGGTTTGGACGCCCTGACCGGCGGTGTTTTCACCGCCCCCACTTCGGGTGAGCGCAGTGCACGACTGCGCGAATGGCTATTAACCGAGCCTTCCTCTGAGCACATGCAGGACGTCTACAAAGAATTGTCTTCGCGTGACAAAGGTGCCGCCAAAATTCTGCGTGAAAAACTCGATGAGCTGAAAAGAGCCCGTGGCCAGGATGCCTTGGCCGCCGAATGGGCCGAGCGCGCTCAACTCTTGCTGAGCAGTGCACGTTTGAATATTGCTGATGCTTTAGCTTGGCAACGCGATGCCGCAAAAGCCGGCGCCCCCTTGTCCCGCGAGCCCTTGGCGGGCTTGAAGGTGCAATTGGTTGAAGTGGTGAAAACAGTCGAAGACTTGCAGCACCAAGTGATGGTCCAGCGCGAGGCCGCCGTTTTGTTGGCCCAGCGGATTGAGATTTTGTCAACCAAGAGTTGGAAGGAGGCTCAATCAGTGCACGATGCATTGCAAACTGATGTGAACCAGTGGCAACAACAAGCCCAAAACTTGACGACACAAACCGGTTGGGCCAGCGTCGACATGAAGTTCCCGACTTTATTAGAAGCCTCGCGTGGTCAGCTCAAGGGTGTGTGGGACGCTTTTGATGCCGCCTTGGCCCAAGCAACTGCAGCAAATGATGACGCCGCCGCACCTCTGCCCCCTGTGCCGCTGTGGGCCGAAGAGTTACGCAACGTGCGAGGCGAGAGTGATGTGGTTGTGCCTGAGGGCGACAAATCAGTCAAAAACCCCAAACCCAAGATGGATCCCGCCCAACGGCAGGCCCTGCGCGAGCAGGCCACGCAAGCCGTGTTGACTGTTTTGACCGCTGTTGAAACCGAAGTGACTGAAGGTCATGGCAAGGCGACTGCAGGTGCAGCCAATGCCTTGCGTTTGGTTTTGAAAGAGCATGGCCGCCATTTGGACACCGCCTTGGATGCCCGGGTCCATGCGGCCTTGACCGCTGCCGGTGAGTTGGAAGGCTGGCAGCGCTGGCGAGCTGATCAACTGCGCCAGGAGTTGGTCGCCAAGGCCGAGGCTTTGTTCAAACCTGTTGTGTTGCGCAAACCCAAACCTGCTGTATCGCCTGAGGTGCTAGACGATTCGATCGTCACGCAAGCGCAAACCCCAGTCGATGTAACTGCGTCGCCTGAAGCGCAGGCAGATCTGCCTGACGCTGAGGTTCAAAGTGTGACTGACAGTGTTTCCACCCCTGAAATTGTGGAGCCTGTGGAGCCTGCGGCCCCTGCGGGCAAGCCTGAGAAAGTGCCTGCCATGGGGGGGCGCAAGATGCAAGAAAACCTGCGCCAATTGCGTGAGCAATGGAAGCAAACTGACCAAGGCGGCATGCCTAACCATGCGCTGTGGAAGCGGTTCGATGCGGCTTGCAACGAGGCTTATAAAGTTGTTCAAGAATGGCTGGACAAACTCAAGCAGGAAGCCGTTGAACACCGTGGCCAACGTTTGGCGATGATGGAGGAGCTGCGCGCCTGGGGCCAAGCTCATGCAGAAAACACCGACTGGAAGTTGCACATCCGAAGTCTGAACCACTTCGCCGACAGCTGGCGCAATGCAGGTCATTTGAGTGAGAAGGCTTTTGCCGAGCTGCAACCCCAGTGGAAAAAGACCATTCACCAAGCTGCTGCGCCTCTAGAGACTGCACAAAAAGCCAGCATCGAGCGGCGAAATGCATTGATCGCTGAAGCCCAAGTTTTGGGCGCAGCCGATGGATTGCGCATTGATGCCGTGAAGGCCTTGCAACAGCGTTGGCAGATCGAAGCTCAAATGGTGCCGCTAGAGCGCAAGCTGGAGCAAAAGCTGTGGGAATCGTTCCGCAACCCGATAGACGAAGCCTTCAACCGCAAGACGGTTGAGCGAGAGCAGGTGGCTTCGCAAATGAGTGCCCACGACCGCGCTGTATTGGATGCATCGCGTGCGCTTGAAGCCGCCAATGCCAGCGGCGATGCGCAAAAAATTCGCGCTGCCATGCAGACATTGGATGCCGCCCTGCGCGGTCAAGCCGTTGCCGTTGCGGCCGCACAAGCTTCAGCCCCAGATGTTGTTGCGCTGCCTGAATCGGATCAGGTCGTTTCCACGCCAAGCGAGGCAGCTGCGGATCATCAGGATCCTGATGAAGGCACCGCCGATTCTGCTGAAGCGGCGCAAGCATCAGTTGCCCCTGTTGCCCCTGTTGCCCTCCCGAAACCTGTCCGGCCGGTCGTGGCTGTGCGTGGTGATGACCGACCTGGCCAGAAGAAAATCGAGCAAGCGCCAGCGGGCCGAGGTGGCAAGTTTGGCGACCGGCGAGAAGGCGCTCGTGATGGCCGCCCTTCTGATAAGGGCGCTCGACCAGGCGATCGTTTTGGCGATCGCGGAGACCGTGGTGATCGCTTCGAACGTGTTGATCGAGGCCCCCGTTTGGGTGATGCAGCCTTCCGCGCTCAGCGCGATGCGCTGGAGCATGCAGAGATGACTCTGCGCAAACTGGCCTCCCAAGCCCACGGCGAAACATTAGGGCATTTGTTGTCGGCATGGGAAACGCGTCAAGCAGACGTGTTGCCTTCGGTGCAAGAGCTGGGCAAAGCTGTTAATGCAGCTGCTCGCGCGGCATGGGCTCAGGCGGTCAGTCAAGCGCCTCAAGGCGCGGCGCAGAGTGCGTTGTTGCGCTTGGAAATGGCAGCCGAAGTGCCGACACCGGCCGAATACATCAATGAGCGGCGCGGTTTGCAGTTGCAATTGCTGACCAAGCGAAACGAACCGGGCCCGGTGGACACTTGGCGCCTCGATGTGACCGCTGTGTTGGCTGCCCCGCACGATGGTTCGTCTGCTCGCCGTTTGCAAAACGTGCTCAAGCAATTGCTCAAGCGCTGAGATCAGGTCAGATCGATGCGCTGGTGTTGACCACCTGCGCTCAATCGGAGGACCTGCGCTCTCGGTGGGTGTGCCTGCAAGTCCCAGTCACTTAAGACGATGCGCTCCATGGGGTTGACGCCAGCTTGGGCCAGCACATGGTTTGCCGGTTGGTGAGTATGGCCGTGAATCAACTGGCGTGATGTAGTCTGCGCCAACCAAGCCAGACACAAAGCTGTGTCCGCATCGGCATAAGAAACAGCACCTTCTTTTCGAGATTCGCTTTCAGCTCGCAGGCCTCTGGCCAACGCCTGTCGTTCGGCCAAGGGCTTGTTGATGAAACTGTCTATCCAGGCCGGTGAGCGCACTTGTTGACGAAAGGCTTGGTATTCAACGTCTTCGGTACACAAGGCATCCCCATGGCTGAGAAGCCAGGATGACGCTCCCAATGTCAAGAGGGTAGGGTCCGGCAAGAAATGCGCATGGCAAGAGTTCAAAAAAGTCGTGCCCATCAGAAAGTCTCGGTTGCCGTGCATGATTCCTAAATGCAAGCGCTCACCGGCGCCTTGCAGTACTTGCGTGCAAGACTGCAAAAAAGGGGACGAAGGCACGGCATCGTCGCCCACCCATACCTCGAATAAATCGCCCAAAATCAACACCGCATCGGCAGGTGTTTGGGTCATGTAACTTTGCCATGCAGCAAAGGTGGCCGGTTCATTGGCCTGTAAATGAAGGTCTGAAATCAAATCGACCGTGCGCCAAGTCGCAGGGGCTTGTAGCTGCGAGATGGGGGGCGCGGTCACCAGCAACTTCAAGGCGTGTGCTTAGATTGCAACCGCTTTTTGGATGATCACATCTTCTTGCGGCACATCGTCATGAAAGCCTTTGCGGCCAGTGGGCATCGCCTTGATCTGGTCCACGATGTCGGTGCCCTTGATGACTTTGCCAAACACGGCGTAACCCCAGCCTTGCAAAGAAGGTGCAGTGTGGTTCAAAAAATCGTTGTCAGCGACGTTGATGAAAAACTGCGCTGTTGCCGAATGAGGCGCTTGCGTTCGAGCCATTGCCAAAGTGTATGTGTTGTTTTTCAGGCCATTATTGGCCTCGTTGTCGATGGGTGCATCGCTGGGTTTTTGCGTCATGCCAGGCTCAAAACCACCGCCCTGAACCATGAATCCGGGAATTACACGGTGGAAAACCGTGTTGTTGTAGTGGCCCTTTTCGACATAGCTCAAAAAATTGGCCGTACTTTTGGGGGCGTTTTCAGCGTCCAGTTCAATGGTGATGACGCCCAGCTCTGCAATGTGCAGTTCGACTTGAGGATTGCTCATGGTGTTTTTAAAAGAGTGATGGAGTTGATGATGACCGGCGTTTTAGGAACGTCGGAAGGAAAGGGACCACCGGCACCGGTGGGGGTGGACTTGATTTTCTGGACCACGTCCATGCCAGAGACGACTTTGCCAAAAACGGTATACCCGAAAAGTTGTGGGGCATTGAGCAGATTAGCGCGGGGCACGTTCTCGTGGACACGGCCTTGGTATTCAAAGCGTTTGACCGGATCACCTTCGGGAATCAGGGTCGGGTCCAAAAAGGCATTGTCTGCCACGTTGATAAAAAATTGTGCGGTGGCCGATTGGGGGTCGTTGGTTCGAGCCATGGCCAGCGTGCCGATTTGGTTTTTCAGACCTGCAGCCAGGCTTTCGCGGCCTTCATGAACCACGGGTGGACGCGTTTTGCGCTCTTTGTATTGCGCATCGTAACCACCGCCTTGAACCATGAAGTTGCTGATCACCCGATGAAAAACCGTGTTGTCATAGTGCTTGTCTTTGACGTATTGCAAAAAGTTAGCCACGGTCTTGGGGGCTTTGGCGGGGTACAACTCCGCCACGATGTCGCCTTCCGAAGTGGCGATTTTGACGCGCGTTGTTTCTTCAGACTGGGCATTGGAATGCAAAACAGTCAGAGACAGGAGGGCCGTCAGGCAAATCGATTTGATATTCATATTGATTAAGGCAGGTCAAGGCTTGATGGGTTGGAGCACGGGGCCAAGAAGTTTGATTTTGGTGTCCAAGCGTAAAGACATCAGGGGGTTTTGTGATGGTAAAGCCTTGGACTTGAGGTAAGACTGACGCGCCAATGCCACGTGAACATCGCCCATGTTTTCCAGGGCCAAAGCGTAGTCCGGTCGTGCCCGAATGGCTTGAGCAAGCGAATTCAGTGCTTTTTCAAAAGCGTGTTGCTGCGCATAAAGCGCCGCCAAGTTGTTGTAAGGCTCGGGCAGTTCCGGAAACTCTTGCGTCAATGCCTCCAGTGTTTCTTGGGCGAGGGCGGTTTGACCCTGGGCTGCTTGAATTTGACTTTGCATCAGGCGCATCTGCGGGTCGCTCGGCTGCTTTTGCAGGTGACGGGTGATCATGCTTTGGGCTGTTTGGAGTTGCCCAGCCGTGATTTTATCGTTCACCTCGGTATACACATCGGCTCTCGCCCAAGACCACATCAGCACCAGCAGCGACAAAAAAAGTCCAGTGCGAACCACGCGCCATCCTCGCAAGGGCGCCGTCTGCAATGTGAAAGCATGACGCGAAAGGTGGATGTGCATGAGGGCAGTTGAGGTTTCAGTGCAGGCCATGGGCAGATCAAGGCGGATGAAAAAATCAACCCCATCTGCGCGGTTCGGGGCCTTATACTGATGGAAATTGTAGCGGAGGGCGAGGTGATGCCTTGGCCGCACAAGTCCGGTTGGTGTTGCCTCATGGCAGAGGCCGCATTTTTTTATCCTTAGTCAGTGTTTTTTGTTTTCATGAGCTTGCGCATTTACAACACGCTTTCGCGTGACCTTGTTGATTTCACCCCTGCCGAACCAGGTCATGTGCGCATGTACGTGTGCGGCATGACGGTGTACGACTTGTGTCATTTGGGGCATGCGCGGTCCATGGTGGCGTTTGACATTGTTCAGCGCTGGCTCAAAGCCAGCGGTTTGAGGGTCACTTACGTGCGTAACGTGACCGACATTGACGACAAGATCATCAAACGGGCCGTTGAAAACGGCGAGACGATCCGCGGTTTGACTGACCGCATGATCGATGCTTTGCACCAAGATGCCGACGCATTGGGCATTGAGCGCCCTCAATTCGAACCCCGCGCTACCGATTACGTGCCACAGATGCTGTCCTTGATAGGTACTTTGGAGCAAAAAGGCCTGGCTTACCAAGCGGGTAATGGTGACGTGAACTTTGCGGTTCGTAAATTCTCAGGTTACGGCAAGTTGTCCGGCAAGTCGTTGGACGAGTTGAATGCCGGTGAGCGCGTGGCCGTGAACACACAAGAAGGCGGCAAGTATGACCCTCTGGACTTTGTGCTTTGGAAATCAGCCAAATCCACGGAGCCCGAGGATGTGAAGTGGGCCAGTCCCTTTGGTGTTGGGCGTCCCGGTTGGCATATTGAGTGCTCGGCAATGAGTTGCGAGTTGTTGGGCGAAACCTTTGATATTCATGGCGGCGGCGCTGATTTGCAGTTCCCGCACCATGAAAATGAGATCGCCCAGTCTGAGGGTGCGAGTGGTAAGCCCTTGGCCAATGTTTGGATGCATAACGGCTTCATCAACATGGACAATGAAAAAATGTCCAAGAGCTTGGGCAACTTTTTCACCATCCGTGACGTGCTCAAAGAATTCGATGCTGAAACGGTGCGTTTCTTTGTGGTGCGCAGTCACTACCGCAGTCCCTTGAATTATTCGAATGTTCATTTGAACGATGCACGAGGTGCGTTGAAACGCCTCTATACCGCGTTGCAAGGCTTGACCGCCGATCCAATGACCATCGATTGGGCCAATCCATTTGCCGCTCGATTTGCGGCGGCCATGAACGAGGACTTTGGCACACCAGAAGCCGTGGCGGTCTTGTTTGATTTGGCCAGTGAAGTCAATCGCAGTCATTCTTCTTCTTTATCTGGTCTGCTCAAAGCACTGGGGGGCGTGTTGGGTTTGTTGCAAGCCGATCCACAAAGTTTCTTACAGTCAGGTATCACGCTTGACGATGCCGCGATCCAGCTTCAAATCCAAGCCCGAGCCTTGGCCAAGCAGGCTAAAAATTTTGCCGAAGCCGATCGCATTCGCAACGATTTGCTTTCGCAAGGCATTGTGCTGAAAGACGCACCCACGGGGACGACTTGGGAAGCCGCTCAATGAAGGCTCAAGAGCCTGTCATTGTCACGCCCGATTACTGGGCGCAGGCTTGCCAGCACCTGATCAAAAAAGACAGGGTGATGAAGCGCTTGATTCCGCAGTTTGGCGATGCCTGCCTGCAATCACGGGGGGATGCATTCGTCACTTTGGCGCGCAGCATTGTGGGGCAACAAATTTCGGTTAAAGCGGCGCAAACCGTGTGGGACCGATTTTCAGCTTTGCCTAAAAAAATAACCCCGGCCAATGTGCTCAAACTCAAGGTCGACGATATGCGGGCGGCAGGTTTGTCGGTCCGCAAGGTGGAATACATTGTGGACTTGGCGCTGCATTTTTCCTCCAAGCAAGTGCTGGAGTCTCAGTGGACCACGATGGAAGACGATGCCATCATTGAAGAATTGGTCGCGATTCGAGGCATAGGCCGCTGGACGGCTGAGATGTTTTTGATGTTTTATTTGATGCGTCCGAATGTATTGCCGCTGGACGATGTGGGCTTGATCAATGGCATCAGTCGCAATTATTTTTCGGGTGAACCTGTCAGTCGCAGCGATGCGCGTGAGGTCGCTCAAGCATGGCAACCGTATTGCACGGTGGCAACTTGGTATATTTGGCGGTCTCTAGACCCTGTACCTGTGGCGTATTGATTCGTCATGTCTTGATTTTTGAATGGCGTTGCTTACCAAGGCAGCGCGAAGAAAGAGGAGTACCCCTTGGCCAAACGAATGTTTCTCGATTTTGAGCAGCCTGTTGCCGAACTCGAAGCCAAGATTGAAGAGTTGCGGTATGTGCAAACCGAATCGGCAGTTGATATTTCAGAAGAAATTGACCAGCTGAGCAAAAAGAGCAACCAACTCACCAAAGACATCTACAGCGATCTGACGCCTTGGCAGATTACAAAAATTGCGCGCCATCCCGAGCGCCCCTACACACTGGATTACATCAACGACATCTTCACCGATTTCGTGGAGATGCATGGTGACCGGCATTTTGCGGATGACTTGTCTATTGTGGGCGGCTTGGCACGCTTTAACGGCCAGGCCTGCATGGTGATAGGCCATCAAAAAGGGCGCGATACCAAGGAGCGCACTTTGCGCAACTTTGGCATGTGCAAGCCCGAGGGCTACCGAAAAGCCTTGCGCTTGATGAAGACGGCAGAAAAATTCAAATTGCCCATATTCACCTTTGTCGATACACCTGGCGCGTACCCTGGTATTGATGCCGAAGAACGTGGCCAGTCTGAAGCGATTGGGCGCAATATTTTTGAAATGGCGCAACTCGAAGTCCCCATCATCACCACCATCATTGGTGAAGGAGGCTCCGGCGGTGCTTTGGCTATTTCAGTGGCTGACTCGGTGTTGATGTTGCAATACGCGGTGTATTCGGTCATCAGTCCAGAAGGTTGTGCGTCCATTTTGTGGAAAACTTCAGACAAAGCCGAGGAAGCCGCTGAGGCTTTGGGCATCACAGCGCTGCGCCTGAAGGCATTGAACTTGGTGGACAAAATTGTCAGCGAACCTGTGGGCGGCGCACACCGTGATCACGCCCAAATGGCAGCTTTTTTGAAGCGTGCTTTAGCGGATGCTTGGCGGCAAGTTGCAGATCTGAAGGTGAAAGAATTGATCGACCGCCGTTACGAGCGTCTGAACAGTTATGGCCGTTTCACAGATACCAAGGTTGGCAAATAAATGGCCTCAGCGGCCTGCTAAGCAGAGCTTGCGCCATCAGTTATGACCGTATCTCTGCCGCAAGCATTGGCTTCGTTTCAGCCCGGATTGCCTCTGGCCGTCGCGCTCAGTGGTGGCGCCGACTCCACAGCCTTGTTAGTGGCTTGTGCTCAGCGTTGGCCGGGGCGAGTCAGGGCGATCCATATCAACCATGGTTTACAAAATGCAGCCAGTCAGTTTGAGGCGCATTGTTTTGCCCTGAGTGCGCGATGGGCTGTTCCGTTGGTCGTGGTTCGCGTTAACGCACAGCCCAGCCAAGGTCAAAGCCCTGAGGACGCGGCACGCATTGCGCGTTATGCCGCCTTGGTGCAAGCCGTTGAGTCTGATCCTGTCCTATCAGGTGTCAAGGATGTGGCGCTTGCGCAGCACGCTGACGATCAAGTGGAAACCTTGCTGCTGGCCTTGTCCCGCGGTGCAGGCCTGCCAGGCTTGGCGAGTATGCCCGCAACTTGGCAGCGGGACAACTTGCAGTGGCATCGTCCATTGCTGGGTGTGGCGGGGACGGATGTTCGCGGCTGGCTGAGCGCTCAAGATGTGGCTTGGGTGGAGGACCCCACCAATCAAGACCCCCGTTACACGCGCAATCGGATTCGTGCCCAAATTTTGCCGGCACTGGACGCCACGTTCACGGGTTGGCGCAACACCTTGGCGCGCAGTGCAAGTCATTGTGCCTCTGCACAAGAAGCCTTGAATGAACTGGCACAGATGGACTTGCTTGCGACGGGTGTGCCGCCCCGTATAGTTGCATTACAAACCTTGAGTCCTTCGCGGCGTGTGAATTCTTTGCGTTATTGGCTGCGGCACCATCACAACACATCGCCCAGTGCAGCACAGCTTGATGCCTTGGTGTCCCAAATACTGGCATGTACAACCCGTGGACACCAACTGCACCTTAAAGTGGGTGCAGGCTATGTTGAGCGCTCTGGTGATGCGCTCAATTGGCACCCGTAGCCATAAACTGTTGTGCTGCTGAGAGTGACTCAACCGCTACAATATTGGGTTTTGCTGTAGCTAGAAAAATATCCAATGGCTTTGATCGTACATAAATACGGCGGCACCTCAATGGGGTCCACCGAGCGCATACGCAATGTGGCCAAACGCATCGCCAAATGGGCGCGCGCGGGCCATCAGATGGTCGTAGTGCCCAGCGCCATGAGTGGCGAAACCAATCGCTTGTTGGGTTTGGCCAAAGAGTTGGCCCCCTCCAAAATGGAGGCGGCTTATCACCGCGAACTCGACGCCTTGGCCGCCACGGGTGAACAGGCATCCAGTGCTTTGCTGGCCATTGCTTTGCAAGCCGAAGGTATGCCTTCGGTCAGTTATGCCGGGTGGCAAGTCCCCATCAAGACGAATGACGCCTATACAAAGGCAAGGATTGAATCGATAGACGACGCACGTGTGCGCGCCGACCTGGATGCCGGCAAAGTCGTCATCGTCACCGGTTTTCAAGGTGTTGATGACGAAGGCAACATCACCACCTTGGGACGGGGAGGGTCGGACACCTCTGCCGTTGCTGTCGCGGCGGCCATGAAAGCGCATGAGTGTCTGATCTATACCGATGTGGACGGTGTTTACACCACCGACCCTCGTGTAGTGCCTGAGGCGCGACGCTTGCTCACGGTGAGCTTTGAAGAAATGCTGGAGATGGCCTCAATGGGATCCAAAGTTTTGCAGATTCGCTCCGTCGAATTTGCTGGCAAATACAAAGTGCCCATGCGCGTGCTTTCGAGCTTCACGCCTTGGGACATCGACATTCACGAAGAAGCCAAATCAGGCACATTGATCACTTTTGAGGAAGACGAACAAATGGAACAAGCCATTGTTTCTGGTATCGCGTTCAACCGCGACGAAGCCAAAATTTCAGTGTTGGGCGTCCCTGACAAACCCGGCATTGCCTACCAAATTTTGGGCGCAGTGGCCGACGCCAACATCGAAGTCGATGTGATCATCCAGAACCTGAGCAAAGACGGCAAGACCGACTTCAGCTTCACGGTGCATCGCAACGATTACGCGAAGACCATCGACTTGCTCAAAGAGAAAGTCATGCCTTCGTTGGGCGCCACCGAAGTTTCCGGTGACGCCAAAATTTGCAAAGTGTCCATTGTCGGCATCGGCATGCGAAGCCATGTGGGCATTGCCAGCAAAATGTTCCGCGCCTTGAGTGAGGAGGGCATCAACATTCAGATGATTTCCACTTCTGAGATCAAAACCTCGGTGGTGATTGATGAGAAATACATGGAGTTGGCGGTACGCGCTTTGCACAAAGCGTTCGATTTAGACCAAGCCTGAGCTATAATTTCTTCTGCCAGGAAACGTGACCGAGTGGCCGAAGGTGCTCCCCTGCTAAGGGAGTATGGGGTGTAGAGCCTCATCGAGGGTTCGAATCCCTCCGTTTCCGCCAAGTACCC
>CANBWK010000077.1 GCA_947373105.1 Comamonadaceae bacterium
CCCCGGATGCAAGCCGTTACCTTTTGCAAATTTTACTGGCACTGAACAAAGTTGAAGAGGCGGGTTCGACACTCAAAGCCACTCTCAACAGCTTGCCACTCGAAGAGCTGCCAGCGGCCATCGCTTCTGTACCTCGTATTTTTGGACGCATCAATGACAAATTGCTGGCTGCTAACACTGTAGAGGCTGCACTCGCTAATGCACTGACTCAACCGGGTAGCCAAGCCAGTGCTTGGACCACCATTGGGCGCATGCGCCGGGATGCGGGTCAAAGCCGTGCGGCCGCTCAAGCTGCGCAAAAGGGTCATGCGGCCGACAATAAAGCGCAAGGGCCCGTGATGTTGGCCATGTCGTTGTTGGAGAAAGAACCGGATGTGGTCAAACCACTGATACTCAGCTACATGACGGGTGCGGCAAATCCGGAATTGCGACTCGCTTATGCCAGAACACTGATTTCTCAACAACAAAATTCAGCTGCTTTGGATCAACTGATCAAATTAAATCAAGACAACCCTGAATTTGTACCGGGATGGCTTTTCAGTGGCCTTTTGCTAGTCGACTTGGATCAATACGCGCTGGCTGAAAAATCACTCCTTCGCTTTGTGACTCTGGCTGCTTCAAGCCAAGATCCAGAGCTTCTAAGCGGTTTGTCCGATGCTTACTTCTCGCTTTCACAAATAGCCCAAAAGCAAGGCCGAATCAAAGAAGCGGAAGATTTTCTCAGCAAAATCCCAGCACAATCCGACCCCGTGAAAGTCGGGCTTCGCCGAGCAAACTTATTGGCCGAGCAAGGCAAGCTGCCACAAGCACGTCAGTTGATTGAGAACATCCAAACCAGCAACCCCGAACAAAATCGTCAAAAAACTTTGGCGTTATCGATGTTCTTGCGTGAAAACAAAGAATACCAAGCAGCCTATGACCTGCTCAGCCAATCACTGAAGGCTGGGCCAGACTATGAACTCCAATCTGAATTGGCCATGGCCGCTGAACGACTTGCCAAATTCGATGTCATGGAGTTGCTGTTGCGCGACATGATTTCGGCGAAACCCAAAGACGCTCATGCCTTCAACGCACTTGGATTTTCTTTCGCAGATCGCAATATTCGACTCCCCGAAGCCAAACAATTGATCGAGCAGGCCGTGGCACTTGCGCCCAATGATCCCTTCATCAGGGACAGCTTGGCTTGGGTTGCGTTCCGTCAAGGTGATCACGTTTTAGCCCTTCAATTACTCGAATCAGCCTATAAAGCCAAACCCGATGCTGAGATTGCTGCGCACTTGGGTGAGGTGCTTTGGGTCACTGGCAAGACAATCGAAGCCAGTACGATCTGGCGTGAAGGCTTACTGCTCAAATCAGACAACGAAACTTTGCGCGAGACGCTCAAACGGTTCAACTTCAAACCATGAATTCGCTCAGACGCTTGACTTGGAAAGGATTGACAGCAAGCGGATGGATGGCCTTGACCGCCTGCGCCTCCAAGCCAGCGCGAGTTCTGACCTCCACTGAGTTTTTCAGGGCAGGTCGCTTGGCTTTGCAGATTGCCACTTCCCCGCCTCAATCCTTGAGTGCCGGGTTCGAACTCAAGAGTCAACAACAAAATGGTGAGCTCAAACTGTTTAGTCCATTGGGCAGCCAGTTAGCCATCCTTCAATGGGAACCCGGTCTTGCTCGCTTAGAACAAGGGGGTCAAACATGGCAAAACAACTCCTTGGATGCTTTGCTGATTCAATTGACGGGAACGACTTTGCCCATCACTGCACTGATTGATTGGCTGCAATCACGTCCAACCGAGTCGCCGGGTTGGATAGCCGACCTGAGCCGCATTCAAGAAGGTCGACTGAGCGTTCAAAACGCCCCCACATCGACCCAGCCTGCCGTGTCACTCCGTTTGATATTAGAGCCTTGAAATGAAGTCACTCTTCGACGTTCCGGCTCCTGCCAAATTGAATTTATTCCTGCACATCACGGGACGACGCCCCGATGGGTATCACCTGCTTCAATCCGTTTTCATGCTGATCGATTGGCAAGACATCTTGCACTTCGAGCGTCGATCTGGCGGACAGATCGACAGGGAGGATTTGACTGTCGCCTTACCCAAAGATGACCTGATCACAAAAGCAGCTCACCTCCTGCAGGCAGAAACTGGATGCGCTTGGGGGGTGCACATCAGCGTTCAAAAAGAAATACCTGCACAGGCGGGCATGGGCGGGGGCTCCTCAGATGCTGCCACTTGCCTGTTGGCACTGAATCGTCTTTGGGGATTGAGGCTAAGCATCCAGCAACTTGCCACCATCGGTGTGAAGCTGGGTGCAGATGTTCCCTTTTTTCTGCATGGCCAAAATGCTTGGGTCGAAGGGATTGGCGAAAAAATAAGCCCCATCACACTGCCTCGTGCCCATTTTGTGGTGATCAAGCCGGAAGCTGGCTTGGAAACAGCGCATATTTTTGCGGATCCCAGACTGAAACGGGACACAAAACCTGCTACAATCGATGGCTTAGCAAGAACGCCCTATGACTTCGGTCATAACGACTTGCAAGCCGTAGCCGAGCAAATTTGCCCCCCTGTCCTTCAAGCCATCGAACGGCTTGCTGCTCAAGGACTCAAAGGCAAAATGACCGGCTCAGGCAGTGCAGTGTTTGCGCTATTGCCGCACGGTCAAATTTGGCAGCAAGATCCTGATCTCGCAAATTGCCAAGTTCGAGTTTGCGGTAATTTGGCTGCTCATCCTTTATCAGGTTGGGCAACCAGCGACAATTAACGGTAAGTTGCTTTCAGTAACTTACCTGTGTAGGGGAGTCGCCAAGTTGGTTAAGGCACTGGATTTTGATTCCAGCATGCGAAGGTTCGAGTCCTTCTTCCCCTGCCAAATACGTTTGTTCGTACAGGCCCATTTTTTTGATCGCTGAAATGCTCATGCAGCCTTCGTCTCCCCCCATTCCCGATTTCATGGTTTTCACAGGCAATGCCAACCCTGTGTTGGCTGCCGACATTGCCAGCAATCTGGGTATCCACTTGGGTTCGGCCGACGTTGGGCGTTTTTCTGACGGTGAAGTGACAGTCGAGCTCAAGCAAAACGTGCGTGCGCGTGATGTCTATGTGATCCAGTCCACCTGCGCACCCACCAACGAAAACTTGATGGAATTGCTGATCATGGTCGATGCCCTCAAGCGCGCATCCGCCGAGCGGATCACTGCCGTCATTCCCTATTTTGGTTACGCAAGACAGGATCGCCGTCCACGCTCTACCCGCGTGCCCATTTCGGCCAAAGTTGTGGCCAACATGATCCAGGCAGTCGGCATAGATCGCTTGTTGACGATGGACCTTCATGCAGATCAGATTCAAGGCTTTTTCGATATCCCAGTGGACAATATTTACGCCTCACCCGTTTTATTGGGTGATCTGCGCCAAAAGAACTACGACGATTTGATCGTGGTTTCTCCTGACGTGGGTGGCGTTGTCCGCGCACGGGCTCTGGCGAAGCAACTCGGTTGCGATCTGGCCATCATCGACAAACGCCGCCCCAAAGCCAACGTCAGTGAAGTCATGCACGTCATTGGCGAGATCGAAGGCCGCAACTGCGTGATCATGGATGACATGATTGACACTGCGGGCACCTTGGTCAAAGCCGCTGAAGTCCTGAAAGACCGCGGCGCCAAAAAAGTTTACGCCTATTGCACGCACCCCATTTTTTCGGGCCCTGCGATCGACCGCATTGCCAAAGGCGACGCCCTGGATGAGGTGGTTGTCACTAACACCATTCCATTGTCTCAAGCGGCTGCCGCTTGCACCAAAATTCGACAACTCTCCGTAGCACCGCTCATCGCTGAAACGATTGCGCGTATAGCCACGGGTGAGTCGGTCATGAGTTTGTTCTCGGATTAAACCCTGGAGCATGTCCCAGGTCTGCAAGTCTAATGGACGCGCAGACCTTTTTTAATCAGAGTCACACTGGTCGCGGTGGACTCTCAGTCAGGAGTTAGTTATGAAATTCGTCGCTTTTGAGCGCTCATTGCAAGGTACGGGTGCGAGCCGCCGTCTGCGCAATTCTGGCCGTACACCCGGCATCGTCTATGGCGGTAACAATCAACCCCAGTTGATCGAACTTGACCACAACGCCCTGTGGCACGCCCTCAAGAAAGAATCATTCCACGGCTCCATCATGGAGATGGAAGTGGCCGGCAAGTCCAGCAATGTGCTGCTGCGTGACTACCAGATGCACCCCTTCAAACAATTGGTGCTGCACATTGACTTCCAGCGAGTGGAAGCCGACACCGTCTTGCACATGAAAGTGCAATTGCATTACAGCGGTGAAGAAGAGTCCCCTGCGTTCAAGGTAGACAAGTGCTTGATCACGCACGTATCCAACGAAATCGAAGTGGCTTGCCTGCCTGCCGATTTGCCAGAATTCATCAATGTGGATTTGACTGGTCTGCAAAAAGGTGTTTCATTGCACGTTAACGACATTGCTTTGCCCAAAGGCGTCAAAGTCGTCACCCATGGCAAAGCCAACCCCGTTCTTGTGGCTGTTGTAACGCCGCCCTTAGAAGTAGAAGCACCGGCCGCCGCACCTGCGGATGCCGCACCCGCTAAAGGCAAAAAGAAGTAATTTTCCGCCTCCATAAAAAACGGCTCGCATTTGCGGGCCGTTTTTCATGCGGAACACAGATAATGATCTCCCATGATTAAACTGTTTGTTGGCCTGGGCAACCCTGGCGCTGAATACGAAGCGACCCGTCATAACGCCGGTTTTTGGTGGCTTGATGCTGTGGCACGTGAGCTCAAGGTCAATTTAGTCCCTGAAAAAAGTTATTGGGGGTTGGCTGCGCGTTCCCAAGTCCAAGGGCAGACCGTCTGGCTCTTAGCGCCGCAAACCTTCATGAACCTATCCGGCAAATCGGTTGGGGCCTTGGCCAAATTCTTCAAAATCCAACCTGATGAAATTCTGGTCGCACATGATGAATTGGACATTGAGCCCGGTCAAGCCAAGCTGAAAAAAGGCGGCAGCCATGCGGGTCATAACGGTTTGAGGGACATCCATGCGCAACTGGGCTCGGCTGACTATTGGCGCTTGCGCATTGGCATTGGTCACCCGGGTGAAAAATCAGAGGTTATTCACTGGGTATTGAAAAAGCCATCGTCTGATCAGCGTCAGGGGATTGAAGACAGCATCTTTCGTTCAGTGAAAGCGCTGCCCCAATTGTTGTCTGGCGACATGGAAAAAGCCATGCTACTCATCCATACCAGCAAGCCGCAACGGCCCAAACCACCCAAACCGGTAACGCCTCAAACGCTTTTGTCTTCAGAAGATTGATTGAGCAAACGCCGGTATTTCGCCCATAACGACTCTTGCGACTCGGTATGTTTCGGGTTCACGGGAATACAGGCCACCGGACAAACCTGAACACATTGTGGCTCGTCAAAATGCCCCACACATTCAGTACATTTGGTCGGATTAATTTCGTAAATTTCCAGCCCCAAATAAATCGCCTGGTTGGGGCACTCGGGCTCACACACATCGCAATTGATGCATTCATCCGTGATCATCAAAGCCATGGGGCACTCCACTAAAGGGGACATTATCCAATGCTGGAGGCACCTGCGGACATCAGGGTTTAAAATGAACCCGTGAAAACAATGCTCAATTCCCAACTGAATGCAGATCTGCATTGCCATTCTGTCGTTTCAGACGGTACCCTTACCCCTGAAGTACTGGCGCCACGCGCCAAAGCAAATGGCGTGGAACTGTGGTCACTCACTGATCACGATGAAATCGGTGGACAGGACCGGGCTTTGGCTGCAGCCAAAGCGCTGAACATGCCCTACCTCACTGGGACTGAAATTTCCGTGACTTTTGCGGGGCACACGGTGCACATTGTGGGCCTGGGGTTTGACCACCACAACATCACGTTAACGCAAGGACTGCGGCAAACCCGTGGCGGGCGAGAAGAACGCGCCCGTGAAATGTCAGAAGGCTTGGCCAAAGTGGGAATCCATGGCGCTTACGAGGGCGCCTTGAAATTCGCTGGCAACCCGGAGTTGATCTCCCGCACTCATTTTGCCCGGTTCTTGGTCGAGTCCCGCATTTGCCAAGACACCTCTGAGGTGTTTCGCCGCTTTTTAACCGAGAACAAACCCGGCTTTGTGCCCCATCGATGGGCGAGTCTGAAAGATGCTGTGCAATGGATCACCAAGGCACAAGGGATTGCGGTGATCGCCCACCCGGCGCGTTATGGTTTCACGCCCAACGAGGAATACGCCTTGTTCACCGAATTCAAAAACCACGGCGGTCAAGCCGTAGAGGTTGTGACAGGCAGCCATTCTGCGGCCGAGGCCCAGCGTTATGCATCCACCGCGTTGGAGTTTGGCTTGGCTGCATCGCGCGGCAGCGACTTTCACAGTCCCGACGAAAGCCACACAGACTTGGGCACACTGCCCTTTTTGCCCGGCCAACTCACGCCTGTTTGGGCATTGTTGGCTGATCGTATTCAGTGAAGCAGGCGTCGCGCAAGGTACTTGCGGGTATCGGTTTTGGATTGCTAGCGGTGGCCTGTTTTTCCATGCTAGACACCACCACCAAACACATCAGCACCAGCTTATCACTGCTGATGGCTTTGTGGTTCCGCTACTTTTTCCAAGCGGTCGCCACCACCTTGGTGGTCCTGCCAACCCGCGGCATGCGCATTTTGCACACCGATCATCCCCGATTCCAGTTGTTGAGAGGGTTTCTTCTTTTTTGCAGCAGTTTGTTGGCCTTTTTTAGCCTCAAATACATGCCGGTTGGCGAGTTCACGTCTATCGTGTTGATGGCGCCCTTGGTGATCACTTTATGGGCAACTAAATCCTTGGGCGAAAAAGTTTCACCCCTTCGCTGGTCCTTGGTGATTGGCGGTTTCATCGGCACGTTGGTCATCATTCGACCAGGCAGCCAGCATTTTGACTGGACGGTCATTTTGCCTCTGGTCTTGGTTGCCACCAACTCGGGCTTTCAAGTACTGACCAGCAAAATGGCCCGGACCGAAGACCCGATGACCATGCATTTGTACACCGGGTGGATTGGCACTGGCTTGGCCACACTGGCACTCCCTTTTGTCTGGGAGATGCCGCAGGACTGGACCTTGTGGGCTCAACTGGTCATCATGGGTTTCCTGGCCACTGTGGGGCATTTCTTTTTGATTTTGGCTTACATGCGCGCACCTGCAGCCACATTGACCCCCTATTTATATGCCCAAATCGGTTTTGCCATGCTAGGCGGATGGATGGTCTTTAACCATGTCCCCGATCAATGGACCTTGGTCGGTATGGGATTGGTGACCCTGTGCGGTGCCTTGGGGGCCTGGCTCACAGTTCGCGAAGGCCGGGTGACGGTTCAGCCCGCCGAGTCCTGATTGCCGAACAAAATCCGCCATGGCACAGTTTTTCACAGTCCACCCTGACAATCCACAAACACGTCTGCTCAAGCAAGCCGTAGCGCTGCTCAATCAAGGCGGGGTTTTGGCCGTTCCAACCGACTCCAGCTATGCGTTGGTCTGCCATTTGGACGACAAAACCGCAGCCGATCAACTCCGACGTGTCCGAGGCGTTGATGACAAACATCACTTGACACTGCTGTGCCGAGATCTGCGCGAATTGGCCAACTATGCGAAAGTCGACAATCGGCAATTTCGCTTGATCAAGCAAGCCACTCCCGGTGCTTTTACTTTTATTTTGGAAGCCACCAAAGAAGTTCCACGCAGGGTAAGTCACCCTCAAAGAAAAACCATTGGCTTGCGGGTGCCAGAACACACCGTGCTTCAGCAATTACTGACTTTTCACACAGCGCCCTTGCTCGCCACCACCTTGATCTTGCCCGGTGCGCAAGACCCCTTGAACGACCCAGAAGACATACGCGAACAACTGGAGCATCAGATTGCCGGCGTGATTGATGCCGGCGCCTGTGCGCTCGCGCCCACCACGGTCGTGGACTTGTGCGGTGACAGCCCTGTCATCCTGCGCCTCGGTCAAGGCGACATCGCCCGACTCGGACTCTGACCCTCTGGCATCTGAGACAATGGGCACGTGGATATCTCAAACCTGATTCAAACTGTTCTCATTTACGCGCTGCCCGTGATCTTTGCCATCACATTGCACGAGGCGGCCCATGGGTATGCCGCGCTTTATTTCGGTGACAACACGGCCGCCATGATGGGGCGTGTGACGCTCAATCCCTTTCCACACATTGACCCTATGGGCACCGTGCTGATGCCTTTGCTGCTGTATTTCAGTACTGGCGGGGCATTTTTGTTTGGTTACGCCAAACCTGTTCCAGTTCGATTTGATCGCCTTCGCAATCCCAAGCGCCACATGATCTGGGTTGCCTTGGCGGGGCCCGCTTCCAATCTTGTTCAAGCCTTGCTTTGGGGGGTGGTACTTTATCTGTTGGTTGGCAACGGCCTGACGGAGCGCTTCTTTCTTGAAATGTGCAAAGCAGGCATGCTCACCAATGTCGTGATGTTCGTTTTCAATTTATTCCCTTTGCCACCACTGGACGGAGGTCGCATCTTGGTGGGGCTGTTGCCTTGGCGGCAAGCGGTTTGGGTTTCTCGCATCGAACCTTGGGGATTTTTCATTGTCATGGGTTTGGTCATCACAGGCGTGGTGAGCGCCATGTGGATGCAACCCCTGATGCACTTGACTTTCAGCTTGATCGAAGGGGTCTTGTCACCCTTGGCTCTTTGGCTTCGTTAAATTATTTCTCGCAGCATTTGTGAACACCATGAAATTTGAACGCACCCGCGTATTGACCGGGATCACCACGACCGGCACACCCCATTTAGGCAATTATGTGGGCGCCATACGTCCAACCGTGCAAGCCAGTCGGAATCTCGAGACAGAAGGCTTTTACTTCTTGGCTGACTACCATGCATTGATCAAATGCGACGAGCCATCCCGCATCCAAAGGTCCACATTGGAGATTGCCGCCAGCTGGATTGCTTCGGGCTTGGACCCTGAACAAGTGACTTTCTACCGGCAATCGGACATTCCTGAAATTCCCGAACTAACGTGGTTCCTGACCTGTGTCACGGGCAAAGGCCTGCTTAACCGGGCACACGCCTATAAAGCGTCCACAGACAAAAACCATGCAGCCGGCCAAGACACCGACGCTGATGTGACCGCTGGCTTGTTCATGTATCCCGTCCTGATGGGCGCCGACATTTTGATGTTCAAGGCGCACAAAGTGCCGGTGGGTCGCGACCAAATACAACACATTGAAATGGCACGAGACATGGCGGCCAGCTTCAACCATTTGTATGGTGAGCACTTTGTATTGCCCGAAGCGGTGGTTGAAGAATCCGTCGCGCTTTTGCCGGGCCTTGACGGCCGCAAGATGAGCAAAAGTTACGACAACACAATTCCCCTTTTTGCCCCGAGCGCGCAAATTCGCAAACAGATCAACGCCATCGTCACTGACTCTCGAGCACCTGGTGAGCCCAAGGTCACCGAGGGGTCGGCGCTGTTTCAAATCTACCAGGCCTTTGCCAGTGCTGAAGAAACAGCTCAAATGGCCAAATCTTTTTCTGAAGGCATCGCTTGGGGCGATGCCAAACAACTGTTGTTTGAGCGCGTAGACAACGAAATAGCCCCTATGCGAGCCACCTACGAAGACCTGGTCCAGAATCCGATCAAAGTGGAAAAGATATTGCTTGCGGGCGCGGAAAAAGCCCGCATGCGATCGGCGGCCTTTATGGCCGAGTTACGCCATGCCGTGGGCTTGAGGCCGTTGTCGGCGCAAGTCCCGACCCAAAAAATCAAGGCAGCCAAGGCGGCTTCGGCCAGCTTCAAGCAATACCGAGAAAAAGATGGCCAGTTTTACTTCAAGCTGGTGGATCCACAGGGCATCATCATGCTGCAAAGCCGAGGCTTCACGTCCCCACGGGACGCCGGTCTGGCCATTGGGCAACTGATAGACAATGGACTCTCGGCACTGCTTGCACTTGAATCTCAGCTTGAAATGCCCCCCCTTGCGTCCCATGTCCAGCTCAATGAAACATTTAATTTGTTGCGTGAAACCAGCAAAAACTAGACAAAAGCAATTTATTTGAGAGTTTCGGCTAAATTATGATTGCAGCCTAAAGCGGGTTACTGTTATCCTTGTACTTTAAGATTAATTCATATTTAAAACCATGACCGTCTACGTCATTGATGACCACCCCCTCATGCGCGATGCGATCACTATGCTGGTCCATCGAGTTCGTCCTGGGCTGAAAGTAGTTTCAGTTCCTAAATTAAACGTCTTGGACTCCACTGTCGAAAGACAGGGCGTCCCAGAATTGTTTTGTTTGGATTTGAAACTACCTGACACACTGGGTTTGTCTGGTTTGCACTCCATCAAGGCCAAATATCCAGACATTCCTTTGGTCATCGTCACAGGCTCAGAAGCCAGTGATTATGAGGCCGCTTGTCTTGAAGCAGGCGCTGACTTGTTCTTGGAAAAAGCCAGTAATCCGAATGTGATCATCGAAGGCCTGCGCAGTTTGCTCCCCGCAGACGAAGCCGCAGATACCGCCGATGCAGCCGCCCCCGTACCCACCAAACTCTCTAAGCGTCAAAAACAATTGATCTTGATGCTGGACCAAGGTTTGAGCAATCGCGACATTGCCGAAAAACTGAGTATCAGCGAGCACACGGTGAAGGTTCACTTTTGGCGTCTGTTTAGACGCTTGGGTGTTAACAGCCGAACGCAAGCGTTGCACTTTGCACGCACCAACGGTTGGTTGGGAATATAAAAAAGGGGCTTCAAGCCCTTTTTTTTAATCTTTCTTTTTCTTGTTGATGATGTCGGGTGTCACTGCATCCAACACATTCACCGCCGTTTTAGCACCGTACACGACTGCTGAACCCGCCGCATCCGCGATGGCCAAAATCGTACAGCCTTGTAAATTGCACAAGACAACCAGTGTGAGCAGGGTTTTCATAAAATTTCAAAACAACGGTTGTAAGTTAAGCTGAGAGTTTAACCAGCTTGTTGATGAACATTGCGAATGCACGCGACCAAGCTGGCGTGCTGTTGTGTTTGGACAATGCGGAGAACACCCCCACTCGAAAATTTGTGGCGAGTCTCATCAGACCGAGCCATTAAGTACCCCTCACAATTGCGCATTAAGCTTTCTGCGAGGATCACTTGACAGATGTGTACGGAAAAAAGTACGATCGTTCGTTTATTGTAATTGTGCCCCTGTTCAACTTGTCCACTTTTCTACAGAATCGAATCTGAATGAGCGACTCCTATCTGAACTTTGCCAATTCGCCATGGGGCGGCAAGCTGACCGAAACTCTGGGGCTGCCCAAGCCCTTGGTACTGGAACGCTATGAGGTCGGACAGCCTGTGGTCCGTGGCAGCATTCTGATGGGTGGGACGGCTGAATCCGCTTTGCTGCCCGCATTGGCCCAAGTCTTCAAATCCATCGGTGCCAACACACTGGCCCACCGGCAATTGCCGCATTGGATGGGTGCAGCCAACCATGCGGGCCTCATGACCGGCCGCTGGGGCCATGAGGATGAGCCGGGCGAAAAAGTCAAAGCCCTTGTTTTTGATGCCACGGGTTTGACTGACAGCACACAGTCTGATGCCTTGTATCAATTTTTCCATGATGCCGCGCGCTCCATCTTGCCGTGTGGCCGTGTGGTCGTGCTTGGACGGCCTCCAGAGGCGTGTTCGACTGCGCGTCAAGCCACCGTGCAACGTGCATTGGAGGGCTTGACCCGGTCCTTGGCCAAAGAGCTCAAAAAAGCCATTACGGTTCAACTCGTTTATGTGTCTGAAGCCGCACAAGACGACTTGGAATCCACACTCCGTTTCTTGCTGTCGCCTCGCAGCACGTATGTCTCGGCGCAAGTCATTCGGGTGGGTCAAGTCGTCGACGCCCACACGGTACCCGCTGATTGGGACCAGCCAATGGCCGGTAAAAAGGTTCTGGTCACAGGCGCTTCGCGTGGCATTGGCGCAGCCATTGCACAGGTCATGGCACGCGAAGGCGCCGACGTCATTTGTCTTGACGTCCCGCAGGCACAAGACAGTTTGAATGCCATAGCAAGTCAAGTTGCGGGCAAGGCCCTTGCCATGGACATCGGATCACCTGAAGCACCTCAGGCTTTGGTGCAAGCTGCGCTGGCCGATGGGGGTTGGGACGTCATCGTCCACAACGCGGGTATCACCCGTGACAAGACGATTGCGAACATGAAGCAACATCTGTGGGAATCGGTCATCAACATCAATCTGTCCACGCAGGAACGCATCAATGAGGCACTGGTCGACAGCGGCGCATTGCGCAAAGGTGCGCGGATCGTGTGCGTATCGTCCATCTCGGGCATCGCGGGCAATGTGGGACAAACCAATTACGCACTTTCCAAAGCGGGCGTGGTGGGCATGGTGCAAAGTTTGGCACCCCACTTGGCCAAGCAAGGCATCACCATCAACGCGGTAGCCCCTGGCTTCATAGAAACGGCCATGACAGCAGCGGTTCCATTTGCCATGCGTGAAGCCGGGCGTCGCATGAATTCTTTGAGCCAAGGCGGCCTCCCTCAAGATGTCGCCGAAACAATCTGTTGGTTGGCGTCGCCCGCCTCGGGCGGTGTCACAGGCAATGTGGTGCGTGTATGCGGTCAAAGCATCATGGGCGCTTGAGCCATGCCACAGGTACCGACCATCGAGATATCGTCGATCCCCAGCACCTTGGCGGGTTTGATTGCGGTTCTTAAGGCCAGCCGCAAACGTCCAGGAACGGTCGACTCACTGGCGCCAGTGATTTATGTTCGCCCCGCCGTCTCACTGGACGCGCTGGCCATGGCAGCTTATGGCCAGGTCTGCGCCATTAAGCCGGACCAAGGCGTGCCATTGCTGTATCCGCAAATGCTCACCTTCCCCTTGGCCATGGCGTACTTTGCTTCAAGTGACTGCCCTTGGCCCGCCATGGGAACCGTTCACCTGGCGAACCATGTGCAGCAACATGCGCCTCTCAAGGCTGGTGATTTTCTGCGTGTTGAAATGCAAACAGGACAACTTCTGGCGCATGACAAAGGCCAGGTATTCAACCTCGATTTTCGCGTTTTGAAAGACGACCAATTGGTCTGGGAGGCCTCACAAACGCTGCTTCGTCTGGGTGTGAAAAACCCCGTCGGCACTGCCTATGCCAGTGCATTGAACAACGATCAACCCTTGTCCCTGCAATCGAGTTTTATGGCAGACAGTGGGATCGGTCGTCGCTACGGCCGAATTTCGGGTGATTTGAATCCCATTCACCTCAGCGCGCTGTCGGCACGTATTTTTGGCTTTCGCAGCGCCATCGCGCACGGCATGTGGACCCAAGCCCGCGCTTTGTCGGCGCTGCTACCACGCCAGCCCATCGCACAAGCGCAAGTCCACGTCGAATTCAAGACCCCCTTGTTCTTGCCGGCACGCCCCTCGCTCTGGTGTACCCATGCCATTGACGGCGACATGTACAGAAATACACTGTTTGAAGTTCGCAATGCCAAAGGCGACAAACCCCATCTTCGCGCCAGCCTGAGTTACAACTTGGCTTGACCCTCTGCCCCCTCTTACCCTCTACACATGACACAACCCCTTCCCGCCATTCGCCGCGTGGCCATCTTGGGCGGCAATCGGATTCCGTTTGCCCGCTCCAACACGGTGTATGCCAACGCCAGCAACCACGACATGATGACCGCCACCCTGCAAGGTTTGGTGGACCGATTCAATCTGCATGGAGAGCGCGTGGGCGAGGTTGTGGGCGGTGCGGTCATGAAGCATGCTCGCGACTTCAACTTGATTCGTGAATGTGTGCTGTCCACCACCTTGGCGCCTGAGACCCCCGCTTTCGACATTCAGCAAGCCTGCGGCACGGGCCTGGAAGCGGCTATGTTGGTAGCTAACAAGATTGCTTTAGGTCACATCGAATGCGGCATTGCTGGCGGCGTGGACACAACCTCTGACGCCCCTATGGGACTGAACGAAGCATTGCGCAAAATTTTATTGAAGATCAGTCGCGCAAAAACAACCGGTCAACGCCTTGCCGCACTGAGCCAGTTCAGACCGCAGATGTTGGTCAAGCCCGCATTGCCGCGTAATGGCGAACCGCGTACGGGATACGCCATGGGCGAGCACTGTGAATTGATGGCCCAGGAATGGGACATTGCCCGCGAAGACCAAGATGCCCTGGCCTTGCAAAGCCATCAGAACTTGGCCCGCGCTTTTGCAGACGGCTTCTTCACTGACCTGATGACCCCTTACAAAGGAGTTAGCCAAGACAACAATTTGCGTGCCGATTTAAGTCTTGAAAAATTACGCAACCTCCGGCCGTGCTTTGACAAAAAAGTGCGCCCCGAACAAGGCACACTGACTCCTGGCAACTCCACACCACTGACTGACGGGGCCTCCGCTGTATTGCTGGCCAGCGAAGCCTGGGCTGCGGCACATCAGCTTCCGGTGCTGGCCTATTTGACGTTCAGTGAAGTGGCCGCAGTGGATTTTTTTGACAAGAAGGAAGGACTGCTGATGGCACCCGCCTATGCGGTTCCCCGCATGCTGGCGCGTGCTCAGTTGAGCTTGCAGGATTTTGACTTTTACGAAATCCACGAAGCCTTTGCGGCCCAGGTGCTGTGCACCCTCAAGTCTTGGGAAGACCCGAGTTTTTGCCTCCACAAATTAGGCCTTGCACAGCCTTTAGGCGCCATCGACAAAAGCAAGCTCAATGTCAATGGCAGCTCCTTGGCCGCAGGTCATCCGTTTGCCGCGACAGGCGGGCGCATCGTGGCCACGCTTGCCAAAATGCTGGCCCAAAAAGGCAGCGGCCGTGGTCTTATCTCCATCTGCGCTGCCGGCGGCCAAGGCGTTGTTGCCATCCTTGAACGCTGAGCCCCTTTACCCCTTTACACCATTACCCTTTCACTTCATGATCACTTACAAAGCTCCGCTGCGCGACATGCGCTTTCTCTTGAACGAAGTGCTGGATTTTCCTAGGCACTATGCAAGCCTGCCCGGCGGCAATGACGCCGATGTCGACACCGTCAACGCCATTTTGGAAGGCGCTGCGCAACTGTGTGAAGACGTGCTCGCACCCCTCAATGCCTCGGGCGACCGCGAAGGCTGCCACTTTGACCAAGGTGTGGTGACCACACCTGAAGGCTTCAAAGAAGCCTATCGACAATACCAGTCAGGTGGCTGGCAGAGCATTTCTTTTCCGGTCGAATACGGCGGGCAAGGACTACCCGCATCTTTGAACTTATTCAAATCCGAGATGATTGGCACCGCCAATTGGTCCTTCGCCATGTACCCCGGCCTCAGCGTAGGCTGCATCAACACCTTACTGCGCTATGGCACCACGGCGCAAAAGCACCAGTACCTGCCCAAACTGGTGTCGGGCGAATGGTCAGGCACCATGTGCCTGACCGAGCCGCAATGCGGCAGCGATCTGGCGCAAATCACCACCAAAGCGGTACCGCAGCCCGATGGCAGCTACGCCATGACAGGCACCAAAATTTACATCTCCGCCGGTGAACACGATTTGACGGACAACATCATTCACATCGTGCTGGCGCGGCTGCCCGATGCCCCCGAAGGCACGCGCGGCATCTCGCTGTTTGTGGTGCCCAAAGTCTTGGTTGATGCCCAAGGCCAATTGACCGAGCGCAATGGTGTGCTTTGCGGCTCGATTGAACACAAGATGGGCATTCGCGCATCGGCCACAGCAGTCTTGCATTTTGACGCCGCCAAAGCCTTTTTGATCTCTGAGCCCAACAAAGGTCTGGAGGCCATGTTCACCTTCATGAACACCGCCCGCATTGGCACCGCGGTCCAGGGCGTTTGTCATGCCGAAGCGGCCTACCAGGGCGCACTGCCTTATGCACTGGAGCGCCGCTCCATGCGAGCCTTATCGGGCAAAAAAGAACCGGCACACAAAGCCGACACCTTAATCTGGCACCCCGATGTGCGCCGCATGCTGCTGACGCAAAAAGCCATCGCCGAAGGTGGTCGCTACATGGTGTACGACGCGCTCAAACTTGCCGATTACATGTTCCACGCCAGCACGGTGGGTGATGAAGCCGCCTACAAGGCCAGCGACCTGCGTCTGGGGTTTTTCACCCCGATCCTCAAGGGCTTTTTGACTGAGCTTGGCCTGGAGGCGGCCAACCTGGGCATCCAGGTCTATGGTGGCCATGGCTATGTGCAAGACCACGGGATGGAACAAAACGCGCGGGATGCCCGCATCTCCACCTTGTACGAAGGCACCACCGGCATCCAGGCGCTGGACTTGCTTGGCCGCAAAGTGCTTTTGGCCAGCAAGGGCCAATGTGTGCGGGACTACACCGCAGAAATGCTTCAATTTGCCAAGCCCTATCTTCTCAAGACAGGGCCCCTGGGCGCCATGGCACGCAGCCTGGCACGCAAAGCCTTGGAATGGAATGTGATGACCCTGGCCATCATGCTGCGTGCCCCCAAGGACCGCGAATTGGTTGGCTCGGCCAGTGTGGACTACCTGATGTACAGCGGCTATGTGATGATGGCGCTGGCCTGGGCTCAACAAGCCGCCACCGCTCAAAACCATCTGGACAAAGGCCAAGGCGCTGAGTCCCCCGACTTCTACCGCGCCAAAATCCAGACGGCCGAGTTTTACTTTGCCCGCTTGCTACCCCGCACCCATGGCCACCGCAAAGCCGCTTTGGCTTCGACACAGTCGGTGATGCAAATGGACAAAGACCATTTCTCTTTTTCTTAAAACGCACAACAACACACCCAGCGACCCATGACTTCAAGCACGCCTCATCTTTATGAAGTCATTGTGGTCGGTGCTGGCTTTGCAGGTATCGGATCGGCCATCAAGCTACAACAAATGGGGGCTGATTTTGTCGTGCTAGAAAAAGCCTCAGAAATTGGCGGTGTCTGGCGCGACAACACCTACCCCGACTGCGGTTGCGATGTGCCCGCAGCGTTCTACTCCTACAGCTTTGCACCCAATCCGCGCTGGAGTCGATTGTTTGCCAAGCAAGAAGAAATCAAAACCTACACCGTTGACACCGCACGCGAGTTTGGTGTGCTCGACAAAGTCAAGCTGAACACACACATGCTTGAAGCCCGCTGGCATGAACCCCAGCAATGCTGGCATCTGCAAACCAACGGCGGCCTTTTTACGGCCCGCTTTGTGATCATGGCTTGTGGCCCGATGCATGTGCCCATACAACCGGCCATCCCTGGCTTGGACACCTTCACAGGCCGTCAATTCCACTCCTCGCAATGGGACCACGGCGTTGACTTGCAAGGCCAACGCGTTGCTGTGATCGGAACGGGCGCATCGGCTATTCAGTTCGTACCTGAAATCGCCAAGCAAGTGGCAAGCCTCGCCTTGTTTCAGCGCACTGCAACTTGGGTTTTACCCAAAGTGGACAGCCCCATCTCTGCTGATTGGCAAGAGCGGTTTGTACGCCATCCCTGGTTACAAGCCTTGATGCGCAAAGCCTTGTACCTGCAATTTGAATTACTCAACAGCGGTTTGCGCTTTCCCTTTTTTGTGAAACGCTTGCAAAAGCTTGGCCTTAAAAATTTAGAGCGA
>CANBWK010000078.1 GCA_947373105.1 Comamonadaceae bacterium
GGTGAATGGCGCATCGAAAAGCAGCGTCTGCAGTGGGATGTGCTTGACGCTTTTGCCCAAGCAGCGCAAGAAGCAGGCATTCCTGCCACCGACGACTTCAACCGCGGCAACAACGAAGGCGTGAGTTACTTCGAGGTCAATCAAAAAGCGGGGTGGCGATGGAATACCCCCAAGGCTTTCTTACGCCCTACATGCTACGCACGCCCCAACTTTGAACTGTGGAACAAAGCCCAGGTGGCCAAGCTCATCATTGAAGTGCAGGCCGATGGCAGCAAACGCTGCACCGGCGCCCAAGTCTGGACGGGCACGGAGATGGTGCAAGTTCATGCCACACGCGAGGTCATTTTGAGTGCGGGCAGCATCGGCTCGGCGCAAATTCTGCAGCTGTCCGGCATCGGCCCTGCCGACTTGCTCCAGAGCAAAGGCGTCGAAGTCACGCACGCGCTGCCCGGTGTGGGCGCCAACCTGCAAGACCATTTGCAAATTCGCTCGGTCTACAAGGTCAAGGGCACCAAAACCCTCAACACCATGGCGAACAGCCTGTGGGGCAAGGCGCTGATCGGCTTGGAATACGCGCTCAAACGCACCGGCCCGATGAGCATGGCCCCCAGCCAGTTGGGCGCCTTCACCAAAAGCGACCCGTCCCAGCCATGGGCCAACATTCAATACCACGTCCAACCGCTGAGCCTGGACGCCTTTGGCGAGCCACTGCACAGCTTTCCGGCCATCACGGCCAGCGTGTGCAACCTGAATCCCACCAGCCGTGGCACGGTGAACATCAAAACCAACCGGTTTGAAGACGCGCCGGCCATTGCCCCCAACTACCTGTCGACTGACGAAGACCGCAAAGTCGCAGCCGACAGCTTGCGCGTGACGCGCCACATCATGGCGCAACCGGCGATGAAAGCCTTCCAGCCGGAAGAGTTCAAACCTGGGGTGCAATACCAAACCGACGCAGACCTCGCCAAACTGGCCGGTGACATCGCCAGCACCATCTTTCACCCTGTTGGAACCACCCGCATGGGACGGGCAGACGACCCCATGGCGGTGGTGGACAGCCGACTGAAAGTGCGCGGCATTGACGGCTTACGCGTGGTGGATGCAGGGGTCATGCCCACCATCACCAGCGGCAACACCAACAGCCCCACGCTGATGATGGCCGAAAAAGCAGCGCATTGGATCGCCATGGACGCCGAGCATTCATGACAGAAACATTCTTTTTTAGTCAGTTTGAAGTCAGTTAGGTATTAATTTTGATCAGGATTTACCCGAATCGCGGGAAATCCCTGACCTCTTGCACCATCAAGGGGCATTACATTGCATTCACTCGATGACGGGCTCAGGCTGCGTCACCACGAGGGACCGAGGAGACATGCAAGAACTCGAAATAGCTCAAGACATCGACAAACGATGCAGACTTTTATGAACGCCGCTTTATGCGGCGTTTTTTTTAACCTCAACGCCCTCCGCCTTTGCGACTCATCAGTACCTTTGTGTTCATTCGGGGGTGAGACAATCTGGGCATGGAATTACTGATTGTTTCGTTGGCCTCGCTTCTGGCCGGTTTGGTAGACGCGATTGTGGGCGGCGGCGGCCTGATTCTGGTCCCCGCATTGTTTGCTACTTTCCCAACGGCTGCACCCGTCACTTTGTTGGGCACCAACAAAAGTGCTTCCGTCTGGGGTACCGCCTTCTCCACCTTGCAGTACAGCCGAAAAGTAAAAATGCAGTGGCATGCCTTGCTACCTGCGGCCATGGCAGGGGTCATCGGCTCTTTAAGTGGGGCCTGGGCGGTTCAACTGATTGATCCCTCGATCTTTCGCAAGGCCTTGCCTTTTTTGCTGCTGCTTTTGCTGGGCTATACCTTGGCCAAAAAAGAAATGGGGCGCCATCACATCCCTCGTTTTAATGGCCGGCAAGCGTCATGGGCTGCAGCGTGTATTGGCCTGGTGATTGGCTTTTACGATGGCTTTTTTGGACCCGGAACAGGCAGTTTTCTGGTCTTTGCTTTTGTACGCATCATGGGCTACGACTTCTTGAATGCCTCAGCCTCGGCCAAATTGGTCAATACAGCGACCAATTTTTCGGCGCTGGTGTTGTTTGCGATTCAAGGTCAGGTTTGGTGGCATTTGGCGCTGGCCATGGCACTGGCCAATATTGTGGGCAGTTTGATTGGCACCCGTCTGGCGCTCAAACATGGCGCAGGGTTTGTGCGCATCATTTTCATTTGCGTGGTGGGCGCGCTGATTTTGAAAACGAGTTACGACACCTGGTTCAAACTTTGATCTTTCGGGTGAAGTGGCCGGCGTATTGCGCCAATGCCACGCCCAATAACGTCACCCCTGCACCCGCTAACTTGATCCCCGTGTAATGCTCACCTGACAAAGCCCAGGCGAACAATCCCGCCATCGGCGGCATCAAATACATCAGGGGTGCTGTTCGTGCCACACCCCGCACAGTGTTGATCCACCCCCAGGCCAGCCAACCCAAAAAAGCAGACACCAGAACGGCCCACAACACACCCAACCAATCCCAGGCCGTCAACAAGTCCCAAGGCGCATCGATACCCAAAGGGACGGCGATGAACAATAAAGGCAAACCGCCCCAGAGCGTAGCGTAGCCCATGACCAATACGGGGCCGTGCCGCTCCATCATCGGCTTGGCGGCCACGGTGTAATAAGAAAATAAACTGGCTGCGGCCAACAAAACCAAGTCGCCCCCACCGGCCCGCCATTGGCCACCCAGCAACTTGTCCGACAGGAACATCAACACGCCACCAAAGGCCAACGCAACACCACAGACCTGCGCCATGGTCAGGCGCTCAAAACCTTTGTACCGCAAGATCAACAAGGTGAAGATAGGCCCGCATGACATGATGACCGCGCTGGAAAACGCGGTGGACCAGTGGACACCGTAGCTGACCAAGCCGACATGCAGCGAGTGCCCGACAAAACCGAGTCGGGCCATCTGCCAACCATCTTGGCGGGAAATAGGGGGGAACCATTGCCCCAAACGCCAGCGCATCAACATCAAAGCACTCAAGGGCATGAGGATGTAGCGCGCCAATAAAAATCCCGCCGGTGAAATGATGTCGAAAAGATACTTCTGCAACGTGAAGTTGCCGCCCCAAATAACGATCAGCCCCAAGGCAGCGATCAAACTAAGTCGGTCATGGGGGTGCGGCTGAAAACGTTGAGGCATGGCCTATTGTCCTGGCTCATGCGTGTTGGGCCTGTCACGCGGGCTCCAAGTCTTGCGAAACCCCGACGGGTACCCGGGAGGCCAAGCCGCACATGAGTTCATAGCCCACGGTGCCAGCCGCTTGGGCCACCTCGTCAATGCTCAGCCAAGCGCCATTGGACGCCTTGCCCCACAAGGTCACGGTGCTGCCCGTGCCCGCATGAGGCATCTCGCTCAGGTCGACCGCCAGCATGTCCATGCTCACGCGGCCCAATGTGCGGCTTCGGACACCGTCCACCAAAACCGGCGTACCTGTTGGGCATATCCGGGGATAACCATCGGCATATCCACAGGCCACCACGCCGACTCGGGTCGGTTGTTCGGCCACAAATAAAGCGCCGTAACCCACACTGCCTCCTGTGGGCACATCTTGAACCGCAATGATCTTTGCGTTCAGACTCATGGCCGGTTGCAAGTCCCAATCCAGACAAGTATGTTCGGGAAAGTCCGGCGAACTGCCATACAAGGCAATGCCTGGGCGAATCCAATCGGCTTTCGCCGCGGTATCGTGCGCATGACGCAGGGTGGCGGCACTGTTGCTGACGCTGCGTTCACCCGGTAGATCGCGTGTGGCCTCTTCGAAACAGGCCATTTGCTCGGCGATACCCAAGGGACCATCGGCATTACCGAAGTGGGTGACGAGTGAGATTTCATCCACTTGGGGCAGGGCATTCAAACGTGTCCATGCAGAGCGGAACCGCTGCGGCGTAAATCCCAAGCGGTTCATGCCGGAATTCATTTTGAGGAACACCCGGTGCGGCTCATGCGTCTTGTGCAGCGCCAACATGTCGATTTGTTCATCGCAGTGCACGGTATGCCACAGGTGCAGCCTTGAGCAAAGTTCCAGGTCGCGCGGCTCAAAAACGCCCTCGAGCAGCAGAATCGGTCCACGCCAACCGAGCGCGCGGACCCGGGATGCCTCGGACATATCCAGCAGTGCAAACCCATCCGCCCCGCGCAGGCCCTCAAACACATTTTCTATGCCATGACCATAAGCATTGGCTTTGACCACGGCCCAAGCCTGTGCATCGGGCGCTGCGCTTCTCGCACGTGCCAAGTTATGCCTTAAGGCTGAGGGATGGACGAAGGCCTGTATCTGTCGGGGCATGTCAAAAAATGAAAAGGTTGTCTGAGTCAGATGCAATTGTGGCACTTCAACGGCGTGATATAACCCAATCTCCTCAGAAGATATCTATCTTTAAGACTTCGGCATGGCTTTACACCCGCCCAATCACCTCAGGATTTCATGAAGCGCGGTTTCTTCACCATCATGGCGGCACAGTTCTTCAGTTCGTTGGCCGACAACGCACTGTTTGTCGCCGCCGTCGAACTGATCCGTTCCAGCGGTGGCGCCGAGTGGCAACGTGCCGCCTTGGTGCCCATGTTCGCCTTGTTCTATGTCATCCTGGCCCCCTTTGTGGGTGCGTTTGCAGACTCGCGCCCCAAAGGGCAAGTCATGTTCATCAGCAACGCCATCAAGGTGGTCGGTTGTCTGATGATGCTGTTTGGCACGCACCCTTTGCTGTCTTATGCGATTGTGGGTTTGGGCGCTGCAGCTTATTCGCCCGCCAAATACGGCATCTTGACCGAATTGCTGCCGCCTTCGCAATTGGTCAAAGCCAACGGCTGGATCGAAGGCTTGACGATTGCCTCCATCATTTTGGGCGTGTTGGTGGGCGGTCAGTTGGTGGGCGCCCATGCTGCAGATATGCTGTTGGGACTGGATTTCCCCTTCATCGACACCGGTATTGACACGCCCCCAGAGGCCGCAATTGCCCTCCTGATTTCCTTTTATGCCGTGGCGGCTTGGTTCAACACCCGCATTCCAAACACTGATGTGGCCATGCGCCCCATGCCCAAAAATTTATCGGAGCTGTTGCCCGACTTCTGGACTTGCAACAAAAAACTCTGGCAAGACCGCCTGGGCCAAATTTCTTTGGCCACGACCACCTTGTTCTGGGGCGTGTCGGGCAACTTGCGTTACATCGTGCTGGCATGGAGCGCCGCAGCCTTGGGCTACAGCACCACGCAGGCGTCCAGCCTGGTGGGGGTGGTGGCCATTGGCACCGCTGTGGGTGCCGTGGTCGCCTCTGTCCGTATGAAGTTACATCAAGCCACGCGCGTCATGCCCCTGGGCATTGCCATGGGCTTGTTGGTTGTGGCCATGAACTTCATCACCAACGTGTGGGTGGCCGCGCCGTTTTTGATTTTGCTGGGCGCCATTGGCGGCTTCTTGGTCGTTCCCATGAATGCCTTGCTGCAACACCGAGGCCATAACCTGATGGGTGCGGGCCGTTCCATCGCGGTGCAAAACTTCAATGAACAGGCCTGCATTCTGGCCTTGGGCGGTTTTTACAGTTTCTCAACAGGCTTGGGCTTGTCAGCCTTTGGCGCCATCACTGCATTTGGTCTGCTGGTCGCAGGGTTCATGTGGTTGATCCAAAAATGGCATGCCCACAACCGTGTGGCGCACAAAGAGGTGGTCGATCACCTCATGGACGTCGCCAAAAATGACCACCTTCACGGTTGATACCACCCGATCGCATGACCAAATCCCTCGATAAGGGAAGTGGACTCGCCGTTGTAGCCTTGCTGCTGAACGCCTTGGTTTGGGGGGTTTCTTGGTGGCCCTTCAAAATGCTTGAAGGCCAAGGCCTGCACCCTTTGTGGGCCACCGCGATGATTTACGCCTTGTCGCTGTGTGTGGTCTTCGCACTCAGGCCTCAAGCTGCAAGAGGCTGGAAGCAACACCCTTGGTTGTGGCTGTTGTTGCTTTCATCAGGCTTGACCAACGTGGGCTTCAACTGGGCCGTGACGATTGGCGATGTGGTTCGCGTGGTCTTGCTTTTCTATCTGATGCCCGCCTGGTCGATTCTGATTGCCTGGTGGCTGCTCGGCGAAAAACCCACTCGGATGGCCGGTCTGCGATTGGTTCTGGCTTTGGCCGGTGTCGCCATCGTGCTCAAACGGCCAGACGTCCCTTGGCCCGTGCCCGAATCCACCGCCGACGGGTTGGCCCTGATGGGTGGATTTTGCTTTGCATTGACCAACGCCTTGTTGCGCAAATTGAACGACTCCCCTGAACCCTCAAGGATGCTGGCCATGTTTGGCGGTGGCGCCGTGATGGCGACTTGCACCGGTCTGGCAGGGATGGGCTTGGGCACCATTGCCCCGCTTCCAGAGGTCACTCTGTCCTGGGTACCGCAGCTGCTGGCCTTGTCTCTGGCATTTTTGATTGGCAACCTGGCGCTTCAATACGGCGCGGCCAAACTGAGCGCACAAACCACCGCCTTGGTCATGCTCTCTGAAATTCTGTTCGCCAGTTTGTCCTCGGTGTGGCTAGGCAATGCGCAACTCAGTGCCCAAACACTGTGGGGCGGTAGCCTGATTGTGTGTGCGGCCATTCTGTCCATTTGGCCAAATTCACGGCACACTTGATACTTCGGGTGGCACTGTTTGTCACCGCACTTCAAGGATGCTGCACATGAACTCTATCGAAGACTTTAAAGCCCTCACGATCGACGGCACGCCCATGGCGTTGTCTGCTTTTAAAGGCAAGGTCGTGCTGATTGTGAACACCGCGAGTGCTTGCGGCTTTACACCTCAGTTCAGCGGGCTCGAAAAACTGCACCAACACTATGCAAGCAAAGGCTTGGCCGTGCTCGGTTTCCCCTGCAATCAATTTGGCAGCCAAGACCCAGGCTCGAACGAAGACATTGGCATATTCTGCCAACGCAATTACGGTGTCACCTTCACCATGATGGAAAAAATCAAGGTCAATGGCAGCGATGCCCACCCACTCTACCAATGGCTGACCGCAGAGGCCCCTGGCATCTTGGGCAGCAAAGCCATCAAATGGAATTTCACCAAATTTTTGATTGGCAAAGATGGCCGGGTGATCAAGCGTTACGCCCCGCAAGATGCGCCGGAAAAGATCGGCACAGACATTGAGAAAGCATTGGGAATGCCATGACCACGCGAAGCACTTGCATCTCTCGCCGTCAGACCTTGCGCACCCTCACTGCGCTGATGGGCACCAGCGCAGTGCCTTGGGCCTTGGCACAGGACGCCTATCCTTCCAAGTCCATTCGATTTATTGTCCCCTTTCCACCAGGCAGCGGGGCCGAGTTGGCAGCCCGCTTTATGGGCCAAAAACTGTCTGAGTTGACGGGTCAACCTGTGGTGGTGGAACCCCGTGGCGGAGGCAACGGATTCATTGGCGTGCAAGCGGTTCTGTCCGCACCACGGGATGGCTATACGCTGTTTGCGGGCAGCAACTCCACCATGGCGACCAATGTGGCTTTGTTCAAAAAACTACCCTATGACCCTGTGGTCGATTTGGTGCCGATCTCGCTGTTTATACGTTCCCCCATCGTGCTCATCGTGCCGGCCAATTCACCCTACAAGACGCTTCGCGAATTCATTGCCGCAGCGAAATTGGAGCCCGGCAAATTCAGCATCGGCTCCGGTTCAGCCGGGTACCAGATGATGGGCGCTATGTTTGCAGAAAAAGCAGGCCTCGAACTGTTGCCAATCCCCTACAAAAGTTCACCAGACACCGTCAAAGCGGTGTTGAGCGGCGAAGTCAGTATCGGTGTGGCCGATGTGACGTCTGCTCTGCCTTTGGTGCAATCCACCCGAGTGCGTGCACTGGCCAGCGCCACCGACAAACGACTGCCCGGCACGCCCGATGTCCCCACTGCACGTGAAGAAGGCTTGGCCGATTTCACCCCTGCGACATGGAACGGCATCATGGCGCCCGCTGGCGTTCCTAAACCCATCATTGACAAACTCTCTGACCTGTTTGCACGCATCTTGGCCTCACCTGAAGCGGCGGAGTTTTATGCCAAACAAAACGTCGAGCCACTGCCGTCGGGTCAAGAAGCCATGCGCAAGTTCCAGCGTGAAGAAATCGAACGCTGGAAACGCATTGCAGTGACCACCAAAATCGAGCAGCAATAAAGCTTCAAGCGTTTCGACGTGCCATGCGCAAAGGCATGTCCCTTAAGTCAGTTGCCTGACAAGTGCTTGTAATTGAGGCGCAATGTCATCGATTAACCATTGCGCATTGAGATGGCGACCTTGAAAAGAACAATTGACAGCTGCAGCTTCTCCACGTTGAATGCGTCCCAAAGATACCGCCACAGCTTGCACGTCTGGATACACCTCACCCACAGACACGCAACAGCCAAGGCGAGCATGGTTCTGGATATTTTCCAGTAATTTCAGGCCGTATTTTTCCCACTCATCCGGCGCCTTAACTTGGAGTTGTTTGAGCAAGGCTTCTCGCTCAGACAAGCGGCACGACATCAAAGTAGCCCGTCCAATAGCCGTTCCCGCCAAAGAGTGACTGGTGCCCACTTCAATCGGATAAATACGCTTGTTCCAGGAGCGCACCGCCTCAATGTAGACCACATTCAAACGGTCTCGAATGCCAATCGACACCGTGCCGCCTGTGGCCTCAGACAAGGCCAGCATGAGGGGCCGGGCCTCTCGGCGCAAAGCCGAAAACTGCGACGACAAAGGAAGCGCCAGCGACAAAACAGCGGCACCTAATTGGTACTTTCCATAGTGCTCCGTGGATGCCAGGTAACCCATGCACATCAACGTATAGGTCAAACGAGACACCGTTGCTGCGGGCAAACCCAAGCGCATGACCAAATCTTTGTTGCCAAGAACCGGTTGGTCTGGCGTAAAGCAACGCAACAACGCAAGACCCCGAGCCAAGGTGGTTGCAAATTGCCGATCGCCTTCGAACTCCTTGAACCCAATGGGCGCACGACTGAGGGAAATTGCGGATTCAGGTTTCAACATAACAAAATCATTTTTGATATATCGAAATTTAACACAGCACCGATACCCGCCACCCTAAACTCTTAACTCAATGAATCAGACCGGGTTCTGACACAAATCAAATGGAGTCCCATTTCATGCACCTCAATGACTTGCCGGTTCACGATATTCCAGCGCTGAACGAAAACAACGGCCCCATCCACAGCGAAGATGTGTTCACGGAAATGGAGGTCATTGGCCAGGTCCCCACAGACCTGAATGGTCTGTATGTGCGAAATGGCCCCAACGCCTATTACCCTCCAGAATGGCGTTATCACGCCTACGACGGCGATGGCATGTTGCACGCCATACGCTTCGAAAACGGTCAAGTGACTTACCGAAATCGCTGGGTGCTCACCAAGGCATTTCAGGAAGAAAAGCAAGCCGGTCATGCCCTGTGGAAAGGCTTGAAAGAAACTTGGCGCGCAGACCGGCCTGATGAACCCCTCAAAAACACGGCCAACACAGATGTGAAGTACCACGCAGGTCGCTTGATCAGTATGTGGTATCGCTCAGGCATGCCCTATGCGGTTGACCCTGACACCCTGGAAACCTTGGGCACGGCCGACTTTGACGGCAGCATCAGCCGAATTTCCGCGCACTCAAGGCCTGATGAACACACGGGCGAATTACTTTTTTTCGACTACGCCTTGAAAGCGCCGTACATGCAATATGGCGTCATAGGGCCGGATAGAAAATTACGCCACAAGATCGACATTGACTTGCCAAGACCCACCCTGCCCCACGACATGGCGGTCACTGAGCACTACAGTATCTTGCATGACTTTCCGCTCAGGCCAGACCCCGAGGCCCTGCAAGCTGGCCGTTACAAGGTCCGCTTTTATGCCGATCAGCCCTCGCGCTTTGGGATCGTGCCCCGCTACGGGCAAGCCAAGGAAATTAGATGGTTCACGGCCAAGCCCGCCTACATGTTGCATGTGGTCAATGCGTGGGAAGAAGGCGACGAAATCATCATGATTGGTACACCCTATCGTTTGCATGAAGATGAACAGGGACAACCCGATACACGCCGACTGGAAAAAACAATCCACCTTCGCCAACGTGATTTCATGCTTTATGAGTGGCGCTTCAATTTGACGACCGGCCAGACCCATGAACGCGTCATTGATGATGTACTGAACACAGAGTTTCCCGTTATCAATAGCCACTACCAAGGGCGGAAAAACCGATTTTCTTACAACATCATCTTCCCCCAAGGCGGCAAGGAAGAACCGCGATTTCCAGGCCTTGTGAAGTACGACCTGAGCAGCGGCGCCTACATCGCCTACAGCGCTGGGCCTCACTTTTTTTACAACGAACCCGGTTTTGCACCGCGTGACAACGCGCAATCAGAAGATGATGGCTACTTGGTGGTCCCCGTCTGGAACCCCACAGACAAACGCTCTGAAATTCAAATTTTTGATTGCAAAGGTGCACGCATGGCCGAAGGACCGATCGCCCGCGTCATCCTGCCTCGGCGCATACCCAACGGCTTTCACGCCACGTTCGTCAGCCAAGCCACAATGAACCGCTGGAAGTAAGCATGATTTTGGTGTCGCAAGAAACTATCAAAGCTTATCGTGACAAGGGGTGGTGGTCAGAAGAAACCATAGGAGGCCTCTTCCTCGACACCGCCGAGCAGCAAGCTCATCACTTGGCTGTCGTCGACCCCCCTAATCGATACGCCATCACGGCCGATCAGCCGTTGTCATGGACTTGGGCCGCATTGTTAGAACAGGTCGGTCGTTTCACCGCCTTGTTGCACGCGCAGGGCTTGCGCAAAGACGATGTGATCGTGGTGCAGTTGCCCAACTGCGTAGAGATGCATGCCATTTATCTGGCCTGCGCCATCAGTGGAATCGTTGTATCTCCAGTGCCTGTGCAATACCGCCGACATGAACTTCAACATGTCTTTGAAAAGACGCAAGCCAAGCTGGCAATGACCACCCACCATATTGGCAATTACTTTGCTGCACAAGAATGGGCTTTGAACTCAAGCCATTTTCAAGGACTTGCGCAGATCTGGTCTCTGGGTAACGACTTGCCTGCTGGCATCGGCTCACTCACTTCGCTACTGTCAAACAGTGCCCCTTGGCGTGCAAAGCAACTACGCCAGCACATGCAAGATTCGGGCGTCACGGCCCATGATGTACTCACCATTTGTTGGACATCAGGCACCGAAGGCCGCGCAAAAGGCGTCCCCAGAAACCACAACGAGTGGCTCATCACCGGCCGCACGGTGATTGAAGCGGGACAACTGCAACGCCATGCGCGTTTGCTCATCCCGTTCCCATTTGTCAACATGGCCGGTGTCTCCACCAGTCTCTCCGCTTGGCTGCAGGTAGGCGGCACTTTGTTTCATCACCACCCCTTTGATCTGGACATATTTGTGTCGCAGCTCAGGTCGCACATCATTGACTACAGCGTGGCGGCACCGGCCGTGTTGGGCCTCATTCTCAAGCAACCAGAAAAGATGCTGGGTGCGAACTTAAGCCAACTCAAAAAAATAGGCTCTGGCGGTGGTCCATTGGCAGAGTGGATCATGGAGGAAATGAAAATTCAATTTGACATTGAAGTCGTCAATTACTTTGGCTCCAATGAGGGCGCTGCTTTGTGCGCATGCCCGCTGGATATGCCTGAACGCGCTACAAGAGCGCTGTATTTTCCGCGCATGGGCGTGCCCGATTTTTCATGGCAACTGTCTGTCGCAGAAAAGATTCAGACCCGATTGGTCGACTTGAAGACGGGCCAAGATATCCATGAGCCCGGCCAAATTGGCGAGTTGCGTTTCAAGGGTCCCACGATATTCAGCGGCTACTACAAAGCACCAGAGTTAACGGCCAGGGCCTTTGACGATCAAGGCTTTTACCGCACTGGCGACCTGTTTGAAATTGCAGGCGATGAACGCCAGTACTACCGGTTTGCCGGACGCGAAAAAGACATCGTGATCCGAGGCGGCATGAACATTTCTTCGGAAGAAATTGAAGGCTTGCTCATGAGCCACCCCAAGGTGAAAGAAGCGGCCGTGATTGGGGCTCCCGATCCCATCATGGGAGAGCGTGTCTGCGCAGTGGTTGTTCGTCAATCGGGGCACGAAGTGACCCTCAAGGACCTCACCGATCACCTCAAACATGTGAAGGATGTGGCTTCATTCAAATGGCCTGAGCAGCTCATTTTTTTAGGCGAACTGCCCCGCAACCCTCTTGGGAAAATCCTCAAACGTGAATTGCGTGAGCGATTTTTTCCAAAGACCACGGCGCACCCCATGGCTTATGAGGGCAGGTCGCCCTTGGAGCTTTAATTGCACAAATTCGAATTCCAATTCAAAGAGTAAAACATGAACATTCAAAAATTCATAGGGCGCATCATCCTGGTTTCAAGCGCATGCCTGTCATTCGCGCAAGCTCAAAACTTTCCTGACCGCCCGCTGCGCGTTGTTGTGCCCTTTGCAGCCGGCAACACCCTTGACAATGCCTTGCGTCAAGTCGCCGATGAATTCAAGAAGAATACCGGCCAACCCATTCTCATCGATAACAAACCGGGCGGATCGGGCATCATCGCGGCTCAAAACGTCATGCAAGCAGCGCCCGATGGTTACACGCTCTTGCTGTCCAACACCAGCATGATGACCATCAACCCCTACACGTTCAGCAAATTGCCCTACGACCCGGAAAAAAGTTTCAAACCCGTCACGGGTCTTTTAGGCGCCTCATTGGTCTTGGCTGTCAATGCAGCCAATGTGCCCGCGAATAACCTCAAGGAATTTATCGCTTGGGCCAAAACCCAGACAGGCACAGTCTCTTATGCCTCATTCACTGCAGGCAACTCTTCCCACTTCGCTGGTGTCATCATGAACCAACGCACTGGGTTGAACATGGTTCATGTGCCGTTTAACGGCACACCCCCTGCCGTGCAAAATCTGATTGGTGGACAAGTGCATGCCGCCTTCTTGCCTTTGTTGGCTGTCAAACCCCATATGGAATCGGGCAAAGTGAAGGTGCTTGCAGTCAGCAGTCCGCAGCGCTCCCCCTTACTGCCCAATGTGCCCACTTTCAGTGAACAAGGTTTGCCAGATCTTGAAATTTATATTTGGGCCGGCTTTTCTGCCCCAGCCAACACGCCGGACGCTGTGGTGACTAAATTGCAAGCTGAATTTTCCAAAATTCTCAAATCACAAAGCATCATTGAAAAATGGCGGGCCATTGATTTTGAGCCCTTGCCTTTCACCTCCAACGAGTTCCAAAACTTCGTCCGCACAGATGCGAAACGATGGCAAGAAGCCGTCCGGATTTCAGGCTTTAAGGCGAGCGAATAAGGGCAACTGCTGCTGGCGGGACAGGCGTCCTGTTAACGCCTAGAAGGCGGTGCGCGCTGTAGCCAGTGATGCGTGGCGCATGTGCAGACGGCACATTTATCCTTGCATTTTGAATATTTCGTATTTAAAATGCAAGGATGTTTACACGCATTTCTCAACATAAACTGTCCTCACATCTGACTTGGAGTCCAGCGGTTGCCCTATTAGGTCCGCGCCAGATTGGAAAGACAACCCTTGCACGCGGTCTGCTTGAAACCCATCCAGACACCATTTATCTTGATCTGGAGTCCCCTCAGGATCGTGCCCGACTGGGAGAAGGCCCACTGTTCCTGCAAGCGCATGCCGACCGATTGGTGATCTTGGACGAAGTTCAAAATGCGCCGGAGCTGTTTTCTGTGTTGCGGGGTGAAATCGACCGCGTTCGTCGCCCTGGGCGCTTCGTGCTTCTGGGCTCGGCTTCGTTTGAATTGCTGCGGCAATCCCAATCATTGGCCGGGCGTCTGAGTCTGATTGACATGTTTCCACTGCTCGTCAATGAGGTTGGCCAAGACCTCACCACGGTTCAGGACTTGTGGGTGCGCGGCGGCTTTCCGCCCAGTTTCACGGCCATCGATTCAAAGACATCTTGGGCGTGGCGTGAGGCCTTCATTCGCCACCTTTTGCACACCGACTTGCCTGCTCTGGGCTTGCGTGTGGATGCCCAAAGCTTGCGGCGTTTTTGGCGCATGCTGGCCCATGTTCATGGGCAACTGTTCAATGCATCGGCCATAGCCAACTCATTGGATGTGAGCGCACCCACAGTTGGCCGCTGGCTTGATCACATGGTCGGTGCCTTGCTGGTCAGAAAACTTGAACCCTTCCATGTCAACCTGGGCAAACGTTTGGTCAAAGCCCCCAAAGTCTATGTCCGTGACAGCGGTCTGCTGCACAGTCTCTTGGGGCTGAGCAATGCTGATGATTTGCAGGGCCACCCCATGACGGGTGCGTCCTGGGAAGGCTTCGTCATCGATCAAATCGCAGCCCACCTGCCTGACGGGGCCAGCCTATTTTTTTACAGAACGGCTGCAGGCGCCGAGCTGGATGTGGTGGTTGAATCCGGGCAAAGAAAAATCGCCTTCGAAATTAAATTCAGCATCGCCCCCAAAGTCACCAAAGGCTTCTGGCAATCCCTGCAAGACGTGCAGCCCGAGAAAACCTACATCGTGGCCCCTGTGCAGCAGCGCTGGCCTTTTGCCGAAGGGGTTGAGGTGATCCCCGTTAGTGACATTGCCCAGGTCTTAGCGCGTTAACGTTTGAATGACTTTAGCCAGCCCTGATCGCCGCGTCCACCAACTCCACCCAATGCCGCACAGGCAGGCCGCTGCCGCTTTGCAGGTGGGTGATGCAGCCGATGTTGGCGCTGAGCACGCCTTGGGGTTCCAACGCGATAAGGTGTCCGAGCTTGCGGTCGCGCAGTTGCTGGGACAGCTCGGGGTTGAGCACGCTGTAAGTGCCCGCTGAGCCGCAGCACAGGTGAGACTCATTGGCGGTGACCTTGATCTGAAAGCCCAGATCGCTGAGGTGTTGCTCCACGCCGCCTTTGAGTTGCTGGCCGTGTTGCAAAGTGCAAGGCGGGTGGTAGGCCTGCAGGCCTGCGGCTTGCAGGGCTTGGGGGTTCAGCTTGGGCTTGAGCAACGGCACCAGTTCGGGCAGCAATTCACTCAGGTCGCGGGTCAACGCACCGATGCGGGCGGCTTTGTCGGCATAGGCCGAATCGTTTTTCAGCACATGGCCGTAGTCCTTGACCATCACACCGCAGCCCGAGGCGTTCATCACAATGGCTTCGACTTCCCCGCTTTCGACCAGCGACCACCAGGCGTCGATGTTGGCACGCATGTGATCCATGCCGCCGTCGTGGTCGTTCAGGTGAAACTTGACCGCGCCGCAGCAACCGGCCTTGGGGGCAGTCACGGTCTGGATGCCACAGGCGTCCAGCACACGGGCGGTGGCGGTGTTGATGTTGGGGCTCATGCTCGGCTGCACGCACCCCGCCAACATCAGCACCTTGCGGGCGTGATGCGCGGTGGGCCAGGCACCTGCGTTTTGCGGTGCGGGCACTTTGGCTTTCAGGCTTTCGGGCAACAAGCCGCGCACCATCTGGCCCATCTTCATTGCGGGTGCAAACAGCGGCGAAGGCAGTCCTTCTTTGAGTGCCCAACGCACCAGTTTTTCGCCCACGGGACGCGGCACTTTGGCGTCCACCAGCTTGCGGCCGATGTCCACCAAGTGGCCATATTCCACGCCGCTCGGACACGTGCTTTCGCAATTGCGGCAGGTCAGGCACCGGTCCAGGTGCAGTTGGGTTTTGCGCGTGGGCGTTTCGCCTTCCAGCACTTGTTTCATCAGATAAATGCGTCCACGCGGGCCGTCCAGCTCGTCGCCCAGCAATTGGTAAGTGGGACAAGTGGCCGTGCAAAAACCACAGTGCACACACTTGCGCAAAATAGCTTCGGCCGCCATCCCTTCGGGGGTGTTTTGGTATTCGGGGGCGAGGTGGGTTTGCATGAAGAGTCGCCTCAGATCGGGTGCAGCCGACCGGTGGCGAACACACCTTTCGGATCGAACTGCTTTTGCAATTGCTGCTGGATACGTTGTTGCACCAAGTCCAACGGGGTGTTGACGCCGGCGGCTTTATCGACGTCGGCATGGGCACTGCTGGCGCGGAACAAGCTGGCATGCCCGCCCACCGATTGCGCCAGTTCGCGCAGCGCCACAGCGGCAGAGGCCGGGGCCCACAACCAGCGCTGGGCACCTTGCCATTCCACATATTGCGCACAGGGCAAATCAAGTACGGGGGCTGTTTGCGGCAACGAGAGCCGCCACAGGCACAGGTCGGTGCTTGGCGCGTCAAAGAATTGCAAACACTGCTCGCCGCTGGCGCGCCAATCTTGCGCCGCTTCGGCATTGTCCATTTGCTGAACTTGCGCACCCAAAGCCACTGCATCGGCGCTCATTTTTCCCAAAGCCGATTGCACCGCTGCCACAGCACCGCGCAAGCGTAAAAACAAATAATCAGCCTCTGACTGGGCGGTGGTGTCTCGCACCCAAGCGCTGGCATTCAGAGGCAAGGGCTGTCCGCCCCAACGGTGCAACAAGTTCAGCGCTGTCTTTTGGGACAGGCCCGCACACATCAGCGTGGCTTCTGCAGGGGCCACCGGCAACACCTTCAGGCTGACCTCGGTGATCAAACCCAACGTACCCCAACTGCCGGCCAAGAGGCGGCTGACATCGTAGCCAGCCACGTTTTTCATGACCTGCCCGCCAAACGTGAGGTGCTCGCCCAGCCCATTAATGAAGCGTGCGCCCAACACATAGTCGCGCACAGCGCCAGCGGTGGCGCGGGCAGGGCCGCTCAGACCTGCGGCCACCATACCGCCTACGGTCGCACCCGAGCCGAAGTGCGGCGGCTCAAACGCCAAGCATTGGCCTTTTTCGGCAAGCGCTGCTTCCAGTTCGGCCAGCGGCGTACCGCAACGGGCCGTGACCACCAACTCGCTGGGCTCGTAGCTCACGATGCCACGGTAGGAACGCGTATCGAGCACATCACCCGTCAGGCTTTGACCCCAAAAGTCTTTACTCCCGCTGCCGCGCAAGCGCACAGTGCGCCCAAGGGCAGCGGCGGCGCGAACGGCATCGATGAGGGCAGTGAGTTCAGCATCCATGCCCAACATGTTAACGCTCTTGCTTTGCGCCCACTGTGATTTTTTTGAGGGAAAGGGTTGTTAGAAATTCGGCCAACTGGACACAAGGCGTCAGGGTTGGTAGAAGTTCACCCCCAAGCCCG
>CANBWK010000079.1 GCA_947373105.1 Comamonadaceae bacterium
AGCAGACCGGCCTTCCCTAGACCGAAGGCTGGCATGTTCACGTAAACATTCTCATGAGTACCTGGGCTGGCTTTGTAGGTTTCGTGCCATATGCCAACACTACCGTCTGTACCAACAGCTTTATTGAACGCTTGCCATGCTGGCAAATGAGCCGAATCTTTGTTCTTTGCGTAATCAATGAGCTGCTCCATTGAGCGCCAGTATTGAACCAAGATGATCGTTCGAGAAAACCACATCTCGTGGTGTATCAAGCCCAACTCTGGTTTTGTATAAAGTTCCGTGAGCATTTTGGGCATCGCATTCAGCACGGGCAAATACTTGTGAACTGCTAATGGTTTGTTGATCCGCATGCCAATCAAAAACACGACAAAGTCGCCCTCCATCTTCGCGGTCATTCGGTCTTTGTAAATCATATGTTCTCCAAGAACGCTAGTTCATGCTTGAGCCTGCAAAGTACCGCAAAAATTTTCAATGGCATTGCAAGCCTTGTCAAGAGAGGCATCGTCCAATGCATAGGCCAATCGCAAATACGGACCTAGGCCAAAAGCGCTGCCGTGCACAGTAGCGATGCCGTACTCATCCAGTAAGGCGAGTGCCACGTCCTCATCGCTATGAAGCAACGTACCTGCGGTCGTGGTCTTGCCGATCAAGCTTTCGCAGGCAACAAACGCGTAGAACGCGCCTGCCGGCGAGTTGCAACGCAAGCCCTCGATGGCGTTCAGCCGTGCCACGACCATGTCGCGTCGACGCTGAAAAGACTTTCGTGTTTCCTGGACAAAATCCTGTGGTCCGTTGAGCGCTGCAAATGCTGCATGCTGCGAGACAGAACAAGCCCCTGAGGTTTGCTGCCCTTGCAAAGTTTCCATGGCCTCCAGCAGCCAGCGTGGCCCGGTGCCAAAGCCGATACGCCAACCCGTCATCGCGTAAGCCTTTGAGACACCGTTCATGGTCAAGGTACGTTCCCGCAGACGCGGCTCTACTTGTGCGATGGTGTGAAAAGGCAATCCATCGAATATCAGGTGCTCATAAATGTCATCGGAAAGCACCAGGACTTGGGGGTTGGCCAGCAAGACTTCAGCCAAAGCCAAAAGCTCTGACTTGGCATAAACAGCCCCTGTTGGGTTGGACGGTGAATTCAGGATCAACCAACGTGTTCTGGGGGTGATAGCAGCAATGAGCGCATGTGGGGTGAGTTTGAATCCGTCTGCCTCACCACAAGGCACGATCACGGCCTTGGCGCCACTCAACTGCACCATCTCCGGATAGCTGACCCAGTAAGGGGCGGGAATGATCACCTCATCACCGACATTGAGCGTGGCAGCCAAGGCGTTGTAAAGCACTTGTTTGCCACCGCTGCAAACGATGGTTTCTTGCCAAGAAACGTCCAAGCCATTCTCACGCTGAAATTTGGTGGCCACAGCTTGCCGTAACTCGAGCATCCCGGCCACCTGGGTGTAGCGTGTTTTGCCGGACTCAATGGCAGCAATGGCAGCATGCCTGACATGCATTGGCGTATCGAAATCCGGTTCACCCGCGGTCAATGAAATGATGGGTTTGCCGATCGCCCGAAGTTCTGCAACACGGTCAATCATTTTGTAGGTGGCAGAGGGTTTGGCCTCGGCCAAAAAGCGGTTCAACTCACGGACTGGCGCATGCATCAAACAGACCTCCATTGGGTCAGCCCCATGAGCTCCAGGGTGGATTTGCCTTGCTGAAGAGACGCCATCATGAGAGCTTCTTTTTCCGCACGCTTTTGACCATGTTCTAAAGTGAAGCGGACTTGCAAAGCGGGGATGACCAGCACCCCATCGTCATCCGCCACAACCAAGTCGCCCTCAGATACAGGTGTGCCCGTGAAGCTGATGTGTTTTCCCACGGATGGTGCACTGGCCTTGATCGTGCCACGCATGGAGATGCCACGTGTAAAGACCGGGAAGCCACGCGCTGTGATGGCTGCGATATCGCGAACACCACCATCGATCACCAAACCGACGACCCCCGCAGCTTCGGCTGCAACCGTCAGCACTTCACCCCAATACCCCGCAACGAAGCCACCTGTGGAAACCACCAATATGCTCCCTCTCGAGACTTTCTCCAGTGCAATGTGAATCGCAAGGTTGTCCCCCGGTGAGCATTCAAGCGGGTACGCAGGCCCCGCCACCGAGGCCCCGGCCCAAACCGGTCGAATGGCAATGTCTGTTGCACAAGTGGTCAAACCCGATGCCTCGTAGAGTGTCGACGTTCCAAGTTTGCGAGCCAGTTCCAGTTGCTCCCTGCTATAGCGCTCGATTTCTGTGGCCATAGTCATTTTTTGGTTTGCAGATGGTGATAGCCTAGAGCAGCGCGCGCCTCGCGCAATGTGCTGCCTTGTGTGATCTGATCGCGGATAAGCGATTCGACAGACTCGATGGCTCGGGCAGTCTGGGCAACATCGCGCGCCCGATGGCGCGGCACGATGACGACGCCATTCGCATCAGCCACCACAATGTCTCTTGCCGCTACGCGCACAGTTCCTATTGCCACCGTGCCATTGACCTCCTCCACCTGAACGCGATCTTTACCGGTACGCATAAAGCGACCGGCGGTAAACATGGGATAGCTGTCGAACAGGGCCTTGCTAACGTCGCGGCAAACACCATCGATCACCGTTCCGGCAATGCCACGAATGCCTGCGTACTGCGTCATGATGTCCCCCCAGACGGTGCAGTCCGTGCGGCCATCGTTGTCGATAACCACAATATCGCCGGGGGCCACATCATCTATGAAATCGCCCACTGTGCCCGGCGGATTGCTTGCCGGCACGTACTTCACCGTGAAGGCAGGCCCGACGATGGCTTGCGGGTAGTCGGCCAAGGGCATGATTTTCATGGCCTGTCCATGCAACCCCAGCTTGTCCAGCGCGTCGGATACGGCGGGTGTATCCAGCCCCTTGAAAAGTGCAACCAGCTCTTTGTCTTCTTCGTTCATGTTTTGTTTACTCATACATTTAATGCTTGGATTTTTTTTCGGCAATTGCATCGAACTCTTTGTCATGCATGACTTCGGCCACCGATCGTCCAGCTTTTACAGCTGCCACCATGGCGTCCTGCCGCTGGGTGATGCGCTCGCCCAAGTCCAATACCTCTTCGATTCGCGCGGCTGGTACAAAGACCGTGCCGCACCGGTCAGCGATCACATAGTCGTCCTGGTTGACGGTGACGCCCGCCATCTGCACAGGCTTGCCCGAATCGATTTGGATCACCCTGTTGCGCGCGCTGATCATGGTCACGCCGCGGCCATACACCGGGTAGTTGACCGCTGCGCTGCCATCGATGTCACGGCTCAGGCCATCAATGACCGTTCCTCGCACTTGCTTGGCAACAGAGGCATTGGCCAAGATGTCGCCCCAGCAGGAGATCCCATCTAGACCACCGGCCACAACCAGCACACGATCGTTGGTGGTAATCGCTTCAATGACCGGAGATATCAAATGAATGGATGGCTTGGTATCACCTTTGGGGCCGAGCTGGATGGTGCTAGCGCGCCCAACGATTTTGGGGCAGTCCCAAAGTGGCCCTAGACCAAAGGTTGCGCCTGGTAATTTCAGAAAATCTAGTGCATCAGAGACAGTGTTGGTGTCCAGTAAAGATAAACGTTCGAGTGCGTTGAGCTGGTTCATGTCAGAAGTTTTTAGTTAACGCACCCATCATCAAGATGAAGGATTCATATGTAAATTTCTTTATCAGTATCTTTGTGATACAAATTCAGTATCAAAAAACACAATCAAAACCCCACCCCGTGCAAGGAGCCTCATGAATCATCACATTGACTTTCGTCTCATCCGGCAACTTTGGATGTTTGTGGCAGTTGCCGAAGAGCAGCACTTTGGTCGCGCAGCTAAGCGGCTGAACATGTCGCAGCCACCGCTCACAGAAGCCATTAAGGTTTTGGAGCAATCCCTTAAGGTCACGCTTTTCAATCGTTCGCGCCAAGGCACACAGCTCAGTCCAGCAGGCGCAGCGATCCTGCCTGCAGTCAAGCAATTTGCAACACAAGTTGAAAAGTTGGAACAAGTTGTCCGTGAGGTCGCTGCAGGGCAGTCTGGGGTTTTGCACATCGGCGCGATTACATCGGCGATGCTGGAGACCTTACCCCCATTGCTAGCGGCCTTAAAAAAGTCTCATCCGCAGCTGACCATCTTTATCCGCGAGATTGACAGCGTTGAAGCGATTCCGGCATTGGAGGCTGGTGAGCTGGATCTTGCGTTCGTCAGGCTGGATGGCGATATCGGTCACGGCATCTCAACCATGCCGCTCGCCGAGGACCGCTTGGCAGTAGCTTTACCTGCTGATCACGCTTTGGCCCGCCAGCCTCGTGTTAGTTTGAAGGCGCTGGCCAACGAGTCGCTTGTCATGTCTTCTCGGCAGGTGAGCCCCGTCTACTTTGACATGCTCACTTCAGTTTGTCGGGCGCATGGATTCGCGCCGCGTGTGCTTCACGAGGTGAGGTCAGTCGCTTCACAGATCGCTTATGTGGGGTGCGGCCAAGGCGTCGCATTGGTACCCTCGCAAATGAAGAAGCTCGCACCAGAAAACGTTGTTGTGAGGCCTTTGAAAGAGCGCGCTATGGTCGTAACTGCAGCTTTGGCCTGGAACAATGCACGCCATCACCCCATGGTCGACGTCGCTGTGAAGTGGCTTGCAAACCGGCAGTAGAGTCTTTGCATGAAGCCTACAGCGTATTCATTTTGACGCGCAAGGATGCCAGAAGCATAGGCTGTGATTTCGAGCAATCAGCGAGGCAACCTATCAGGTTCTAATTCCGGAGCACTCAGCACAGAGGTTCTGAAAACTCTTTTCGCATGAAGTTGTCTCAACATTTAGAAAGATGAACTGGACACCAAGTGCTTGATTTGCTTGTCCATCAAAAACTTAGGCGGTTTGTGATGAGGTATGTTCTGGGCCGCCAAGAACCTAGTAAAGACGCTCCTTCCGGGGCGTTTTTTGCTTGACACCCATCGTCCGTCATACCCATCCAAAGAATGGGCCGACTAGGCATCGAAAGCGACGCGTTGCCCTGCACCTAAGGCGCAATCTTGGGGGCACGCTAAAAAATTGGCCTAACCTCACGCCATCCCTGCCCTTGTTATGCGGCAGCACGCTGTTCCACTGAAGACAAATCTGGATGGAAACCGAGCCGTCTGGACACCTCGGCCGCGCAGGCTTTGACTGACTTTGCTTGTACGCCGTTCCAGGCAGGGTCGAACACACCTGACGATCCCATCAACGTGATGCCCAGCACAATGTTGCCCGAATAGTCGAAAACGGGTGCTGAGACTGAGTTGACGCCGGGCGTTGGATGGTCAACCGCGCGCGACAGTCCGTAGCGTCGCACTTCAGCGAGTTTGACCTCTACTTCCTTGGGTTCAAGAGGATTCGCCATATCCGGCCCTAAGCGCTTGTAATCGACCTGCATTAACCCTTCGATCAGCGCCATGGGCAGGTACGCCGCAAACAGCCGGCCGGTGGCCGTGTCCGCAAGGGACATCACCGTACCGGTGCGAAGGTTGACATGCAGTGGGTAGGCTGGTTCTATCAGGCGCACGATCGTCGGGCCCTGGTTCCCCCACACGGCCAGCGCCACGCTATGCTGGGTTTCCTGTGCCAATGCTTCAGCAAAGGCCGTGGCCTCGCGCACCGGGCTGAGCATTTGCAGGCTGACCAATCCAAGCTGAATAGCCGTCGGGCCAAGCCAGTAATAACCTGTGGAACCATCCTGCGTGACCAAGCCGAGCTTTCCGAAGCTCACCAGATAAGGATGCGCCTTTCCTGCTGGCATGCCAGCAGCCTTGGCCAGATCGCGAAGCTGCATCGGCCGGCCGTGCGCACCCAGTGCCAGCAGCAGTTGACCGCCGACCTCGATCGATTGGATACCCCTGCGCTCCTTCTCTACGGTTGAACTCATGATGTTTTTACGGTCCTTTACGTGGATTGACAAGCGTGGCTGCAATGACATTGTGCTAGACAATGGCAAATGACTTCTATAAGGGTTAGTCATTAGGCATGCCGGAAGTCATTAGCCATAAACTAATCCGATGCTGGGGTGTTGAACCTCAAGAGGAGTAGCGAAATGGCAGCACATATGGAATACGACGTACTGGTGGTAGGCACCGGCGCATCAGGGATGGCCACTGCAGTGACTGCGGCCTCGCAGGGCCTCAAAGTGCTGGTCGTCGAGAAAGCGCCGGTCTACGGCGGCACCACGGCACGCTCCGGCGGCTGGCTATGGGTGCCAGGGACGCACTTGGCGATAGAGCAGGGGTTGCACGAGCCAGCCGGTGCAGCCCGCGCCTACCTCCAAGACCAGGCCGGCAGTCATTTCGATCCTGCGCGTGTCGACGCGTTCATAGAGAATGGGCCCAAGGCCATCAACTTCTTCGCTAGCAACACCTGCGTGCAGTTCGACATGCCGCCGGTCTTCCCGGATTACCACGCCGAAGCGCCTGGTGGCCTTCAGGGCGGCCGTTCTATGGTCACACGTCCCTTTGACGCCCGCGAGCTCGGCACGCATGTGAAGAAGCTGGCGCCGCCGGTGCCCGAACTGACTGTGTTCGGAATGATGCTTGGATCGGGCAAGGAGCTTTGGCATTTTTTGCGCGCGTTCAAGTCGATGGAGTCTTTTCTCTTCGTGGCTCGGCGATTCGGGCTGCACTTCCTTGATGTGCTGCGCCACGGCCGCGGCATGACTCTGACCAATGGAAACGCACTCGCCGGGCGGTTGGCCAAGGCCGGCATGGACCTAGACATACCGGTGTGGCTGTCCTCGCCGGTCAAGCGATTGCTGGTCGAGGGCGGTTCAGTTGTCGGTGCGGTTATAGAGCACGAGGGCAAGCGCATTGAAGTGCGAACCCGACGCGGCGTGGTGCTGGCCTGCGGCGGCTTCCCGCATGACATTGAGCGCCGAAAATCACTGTTCCCTCATGCGCCTACCGGCCATGAGCACTACACGCCATCGCCTGCGCTCAATACGGGGGATGGTCTGCGCTTGGCCGAAGCGATTGGCGGCTGGGTCGATCCATCCATTCCTAACGCCGCAGCCTGGTGCCCCACTTCGCTGGTGCCACGCAAGGATGGAACACAAGGCGTGATGCCGCACTTTATCGACCGCGCCAAGCCTGGCGTCATCGCCGTCACGGCGGACGGCCGGCGCTTCGCCAACGAGGCGCTTTCATACCATGACTTCGTGCAACACCTCGTCAGAGTCTGCAAAGAACGCAGCCAAGCGGACTTCAGCGCTTGGCTGATCTGTGACCACAAGCACCTGCGCGAATACGGCCTAGGGGCTGTCGCACCGTTCCCGCTGCCATTTGGCAGACACCTTCGGTCGGGCTACTTGCGCCGCGCCAGTACTCTGGCAGAGCTTGCTCTCGCGATCGGGGTGCCCGCAGAGACCTTGGCAAGGCAGGTCGAAACTTTCAATCTCGACGCTGCCAGCGGCACCGACAGCCAATTTGGCAAGGGCAGTACCGCCTACAACAGGTATCAGGGTGATTCAAAGGTGCAGCCCAATCCCTGTATGGCACCCATTGCACAGGGGCCGTTCTATTCGATCAAGATCGTCATTGGTGAGATTGGGACCTTTGCCGGCCTTGCCACCGACGCCTCTTGCCGCGTGATCACTCGCGACCGAAATCTAGTTCCCGGCCTTTATGCGGTGGGCAACGACGCCGCCAGCGTGATGGGCGGTAATTATCCTGGCGCCGGTATCACGCTGGGGCCGGCCGTCACTTTTGGCTACGTGGCGGGCATGGCGCTCGCACAGGCGAGCGTCATCCAGCCAGGCCAGCAATACGAATCGCTGCGCATGGCGGCCTGAGCGCACAACCACCATGCCCATCGATATCACTTCAAATTTAGCGCCCCGCATCTTGGGAGGCCGCTGTGCTTTAGTCACGGGGGGCGGTCAGGGCAATGGGCGAGCAATTGCCCGCGGGCTTGCCCATGCCGGCGCCCGCGTGATCGTGACCGACATGAATGGCGTCACAGCCGCGCAGGTCGCGCAGGAGATTCGCGATGAGGGCGGCGAGGCTTGGTCCTATGTGCTGGACGTCGCTTCTAACGAGGCTTGCCTCGCGCTGGCCGAGCAAGTGGGCCGAGAAGTCGGCGTCATCGACATACTGGTCAATAACGCAGGCATCATCATTCGAGAGGGTTTGGAAAGTCCCCGCGCAGTCGCCAATTTCGAGCGAATGATGGATGTCAACGTGCTCGGCACCTTCCGACCCACGCAAGCTTGGTTGCCGGCGTTGCGCGCCAGTCGCGGTTGCATTATTAACGTCGCATCGATTGCCGCCAGCGCAGGGCTTGCCGGGACGCTCGGCTACTCGCCCTCTAAGGGCGCTGTGAAACTCATGACCCAGGCGCTTGCCGTCGAGCTTGCCAAAGATGGCGTGCGTGTTAACGCCATCGCGCCTGGTGTGATCGATACCCCAATGACGGCCCCCACCCGCGGGGCGCCTGAAAAACTTGAGCGATTCATGATGCGCACGCCGATGGGCCGCGTGGGCCAAGCTGAGGAGTTGATCGGCCCCGTCGTGTTTCTTGCCTCCGCCATGGCTTCTTATGTCACCGGCGTCACCCTTGCAGTCGACGGCGGCTTTCTGGCCGCCTAAATCGTCAGCAGTTCCCCCGAGCAGTTCCGCTCATTTATTACAAAGGAGTCAACCGTGAAATTCTCATCGATTCTCAAGCGAACCGTCCTTGTGGCGGGCGTGCTCGCGGCCGGCTTGGTTAGCGCACAAGACCTGAAGCTCGGCTATAACGGCGACCTGTCTGCGTCACCGTCGGCGCAAAGCGGCCACGCCGCAGTGCTGGGCATGCAGGCTGCCGTAGATGACATCAATGCGGCCGGCGGGGTGCTCGGACGCAAGTTCACCATCGTCACACGGGATGACCAGTCTCAGCCACCCAAGTCCATCCAGAACATGAGCGACCTGATCGACAACGAGAAGGTGATCGCCGTGTTCGGTCCCACTAACTCCGGCAATGCGATGGCTTGGAAGCATATTCCAAATCAGAAGAAAATTCCGGTCATAGGCAATGTTGGATCTGGCACCGCGATCACGCACCCAATGAGCCCAGGCGCTGACAACTACATGTTCCGCGTTTCCATGGTAGACCGCGACCAAATCGGCGCTCTGATGGCTTACGTCAAGAAGAACCCTGCCGCTAAGGTTGTGGGTCTAATGGCTGAGACTACTGGCTACGGCGCCGGTGGTCTTAAGGACATGCAGGAGATCGCCGACCTGCAGGGCATCAAGATCGTTGCGACCGAGCGCTTCGCTGTGAGTGATACCGACATGACCTCGCAGCTCAACAAGCTAAAGGCAGCGAACGTTGACACGGTGGTGGTATGGGCCCAAGGTACGCCCATTGCACAGCTCGTTCGCAGCATGGAGAAGATCAATTATTTCCCGGTGACGCTCACCTCATGGGCCGCAGACAACATCACGTTCTACGACGCCGCGGGCAAGGCGTTGGCCAACAAGCCAATCTTCATGCGCACTGTGAGCGAGACCCGCACGCCCGTGCAGCAAAAGCTGTATGACCGCATTGGCTCCAAGCTGAAGGCGCCAAGTTCATTCTCCTTCGCACTTCACGGCTATGACTCAGTTCAACTGCTGGTCGCAGCCCTTAAGCAGGCCAACAGCGCCGACGGCACGGCAATCAAGAATGCACTGGAAGATTTGCGCGCCCCAGTGGCAGGTGTTTTGAAGACCTACAACAAGCCCTTTAGTAAGGCACAGCATGAGGCCTTGACCGCGGGCGACTTCGTCTGGATTAAGTGGAACGACGGTAAGCTCGAGCCGTACAGCGATCCGATCATCAAAGGTCTGGCCGCCGGCGACTACAAGTACTGAGCGAACTAAAGGAGATAAAACATACGCGTCCACGGCCGCAGGGCCAGCGACGCGCATGACTAACACCATGGAAGTCGCCCTTTTTCAGGCACTGCTCAGTGGGCTGGCCGTTGGCAGCGCTTACGCTCTCGTTGCGCTAGGCTTCAGCGTCACTTTTACCACGACCAAAACGCTGAATTTCTCGCATGGGGAGTTTGTCTCCGCCGGCGCTTTCATCGGCATGAGTGTGTTGCTGCTCGCTGTGGGAAAGCCCCTTACCTCGACCTCTTTCGGCAGCGTGCAACCGGGGGCGATGGTGCAGTTGATCGCCCTGCTGGGGACTTTGGCTTTGATGGGCGCCATCGGCTGGTTGCTGTTCGTGCTCGGCGTGCGGCCATTCGCGCGACGTCCGGGTATGGCCTGGGTGATGAGCACGCTGGGTTTTGGCGTCATTTTGCAAAGCATCGGGTTGGCCATCTGGGGCCCAAAGCCGGTTGTGGTTCCCGGCCCGCTTGGCGACGATGTGATACGCCTGGCTGGCATCGGTGTGCGTCCACAGGAGTTGTTAATGCTGGGCGTAGCCTTGGTTGTCATGCTGGTGTTTGACTACGTCATGCGCCGAACGATGGTGGGCAAGGCCATGCGCGCCGTGGCGCACAACCCTGGCGTGGCCAGCTTGATGGGTATTAATGTTTCGATGATGATGGTGGGCGCTTTCGTTGTCAGCTCCGCCTTGGCCGGTCTTTCGGGCTTCATGCTGGCTCCGATTGCGCAGGCGTCTTTGTTCATGGGCCTCGCTGTAGGACTAAAAGGATTTTCTGCTGCCATGATTGGTGGCCTTAACAATGCTCGAGGCTGCGTCATCGGAGGATTCCTGCTGGGCGTGCTTGAATCGTTCGTGAATCTGTGGTCAGCGCAATGGCGGGAGGTGGCGGTCTTCATGCTCGTCATTTTGGTGCTGGCTTTCAGACCTAACGGGCTGTTCGGCAGCCACACGGTGGAGAAGGTATGAGTGGACTGCGCCACTTGGGCGCGTCGGTCGCTTTTACCTTCGCTGCGGGGGCAGGCGCTGCTGCTTTGTCCAATGACTACTACCTGCGCATCGTCTTCATGATGTGCATTTACTATCTGTGCGGCGCGGGCATGAACGTGCTGGTAGGGTACGCCGGGCAAAAATCACTGGGTCAAGCTGGCCTGTTTGCGGCAGGCGCTTATGGCGTGGCGCTGCTGACCATCCGCACTTCAATGGACCCCTGGCTGGCGCTCGTTTTAGCGGCGGTGATCTCTGGTGCATGCGGCGTCCTGATTGCGCTGCCATCGTTGCGCGCAAAGGGTCCCTACCTAGCGATGGTGACACTCGCCTTTGGGATCGTGGTGGAAAAGGTAGTGAGCGAATGGACTGATGTTTTCGGCGGCGCTAGCGGCCTGTTCGGCATCCGGTCCATGACCTGGGGCGGAGTGCCTCTGACTATGTTGCAGTGGGTCTGGCTGGCTCTGGCTATTTCTTTGCTCACGCATCTGCTGATACGTAACCTCGTAAGCGGGCGGATTGGCCGCGCTCTGCTGTCCCTCCAGGCCGACGAGATCGCCTCGGCCTCGGTCGGAGTTCGTGTGTACCGCGCCAAGGTGATGGCCTTCGTGGTGGCGGCAGTCACCTGTGGCATCGCCGGAGCGCTGGTGGCGCAGCAGAACCAGTACATCAATTCCGACTTCATCACCTTTCACCTGTCGATCTTCATCCTCTTGATGGTACTTTTCGGAGGTGTCGGCAACATCTATGGACCTGTCGTCGGTGCCGTGCTGCTCACGGTGATTGACTCCGCGCTTTCCAGTTGGCCAGCTGTCCAACATTTCGCCTATGGCGCGTTGTTGTTATTCGCCCTTTTTGTGATGCCGGGCGGCGTCATGGGTGTCGTCACCCCCTGGCTCGGGCGTCGCACCAAACTCATCGCCGAACCTGCGCCTCGCAGAGAGATCGCCCTGCGATTTTCTGACAACGGCACCGGCGAGCTCCTCAGCGTGCAGGGCATCTCTAAATCTTACGGCGGCGTGAAGCCGGCTCAGGATGTGTCTTTTCGGTTGCAGCGAGGTCAGGTTTACGCTTTGATCGGCCCCAATGGCGCTGGCAAGACCACGATGATCAACATGCTCACTGGGCTGGTGCGGCCAGATTCCGGAAAAATCACGTTTGCCGGACGCAACGCGGTAGGCATGCTGCCGCACACAATCTGTCGCTTGGGTATGGGCCGGACCTTCCAGAACCTGCGCCTTTTCGGTGAACTCTCCGTGCTCGACAACGTGATGTTGGGTCGCCATTCACGCATGCACGGCGGCTTCTTATCTTCCTTGTTGGCCTTGCCACTAGCGCGACGAGAGGAGGCGTTGGCGCGATCCCGCTCAATGGATCTGCTGGGTTTAGTGGATCTGGCCCATTTGGCCCATGCGCCGGCTGGCAGCCTGTCCTATGGGCTGCAGCGGCGTGTGGAACTGGCACGTGCTCTGGCCACCGATCCGCAGTTGCTCTTGCTCGACGAGCCGGCTGCCGGCCTTAACCCGCAGGAAACCTCCGAGTTGGGCGACTTGCTACTTCGCATCAGTCGTATGGGCTTAACCATCCTCATGGTAGAGCATCATATGGACTTGGTCATGCGCATTTCGGACCGCGTGATGGTCCTCGACTACGGTGTCAAGATCGCCGAGGGATCACCCGCGCAGGTCCAAGCCAATCCCCGCGTTATTGAGGCGTACCTGGGCAGCGATGTCGAGTTGCCGAGCGTCGAAACACCAGCCGCCTGAAAGATTTGCCATGAATCCTCTGCTTGAGCTTGAATCCGTCGAAATGGCTTACGGCGCCATACAGGCCGTCAAGGGCGTTTCGCTGCAGGTTCGTACGGGCGAGGTTGTCACCATCATCGGCGCCAACGGGGCGGGTAAGAGCACGCTGCTGAAGGGCATCGTTGGCCTGGAGCCTCTCGCCGCAGGGCGTCTTTGGGTCAATGGACAAGACTGCAGCCGGATGCCGGCACACCAGCGTGTGGGCGTTGGCATTGCACTGGCGCCTGAGGGTCGCGGCGTTTTCCCGGACCAGACGGTGCGCGAGAACCTGATGCTTGGCGCCTACACCTTCCGCAGGGATCCAGCCCGTGTCCAAACGTTAATTGAGCAGGAGTTCGAGCGGTTTCCAAGGCTGGCCGAGCGTGAGAGCCAGGCGGCAGGTACGCTGTCTGGCGGCGAACAGCAGATGCTGGCAATCTCACGTGCGCTCATGAGCGAGCCGAAGCTACTGCTGCTCGATGAACCATCGCTGGGCTTAGCACCGCTCATCATTGTCGAGATCTTCCGCTCTATCCGCGCACTGCGCGCCTCGGGGCTGACCATTCTCCTTGTGGAACAGATGGCAAACCAGGCATTGGCAGTGGCAGACCGGGCTTACGTTTTGGAGACCGGCCGCGTTACGCTGGAGGGCTCAGGCCCAGAATTGCTTCGCCACCCGGCAGTGCGCACCGCCTACCTTGGAACGCACTGATGCAGGACCAACCACAGGGGGCTCTGCTCCTTCGGCCGATCGAACTGCGCGGACTGACGTTAAAGAACCGCATTGTGATCTCGCCCATGATGCAGCACGCGGCGCCAGGCGGCATTGCGCAGCCCTGGCTGCTGGTCCATCTGGGCAAGTTTGCACTCGGCGGCGCGGGCCTGGTGTTGACCGAAAGCACCGCGGTGTCCCCCGTGGGTCGGATCGGAAAGAATGATCTCGGTCTCTGGGATGACACCCAGATTGCACCGTTGCAGAACGTCGTTAACTTCTGCCACGCAAACGGCGCTGCAATCGGCGTTCAGCTAGGACACGCCGGGCGTAAAGCGGGCAGCGAGCCGCTTTGGGAGGGTGGCGGTGCGATGACGCCGGAGCAGATGCAGGAGGTCGATTCCTGTTGGCAACGCATCGGACCAAGCCCCATTGCCGCTGGGCCAGGTTGGTCGACTCCACTAGAGATGGACATGGCAGCGATTGATCGCGTTGTCGAAGAATTTACGGCCGCTGCGGCACGCGCCGAGCGCGCCGGTTTTGATGTGGTCGAACTTCACTTCGGCCACGGCTACTTGGTCACCAGCTTCTTGTCACCTTTGTCGAACCAGCGCAGCGATTCCTACGGCGGAAACCGTGACGGACGGATGAAGCTGGCGCTGCGCATTGCCAGGGCGGTGCGCGCGACTTGGCCCGCGGCAAAGCCGCTTTTTTGCCGTATTTCTGCGGTTGATGGGGCCTTCGGCGGTTGGGACCTGGACGACAGCGTGGTATTGGCCCGCGCACTGCGCGAAGCAGGCGTCGACGTAATTGACTGCTCTTCCGGGGGGCTGACGGAACAGACGCGGGCCCTTCCTGTTCCGCGCGGCTTGGGCTTTCAAGTGCCGTTCGCACGGCGTATCCGCAGCGAAGCGCAGATTGCGACTCAGGCCATTGGCATGATCGTCGACGCTCACCAGGCGGAGGCGCTCCTGCAAGACGGCAGCGCGGACCTGGTTGCGATCGGGCGCGAAGCATTGCGCGATCCCTACTGGCCCCTACACGCTCAGGAAGCTCTTCAGCCGGACCTGGCTTACCGCGACTGGCCTCTGCGACACGGCGTCTGGCTGGCCAAACGCCAGCCAGCCCTGGCGGCTGCGCTGGCTGCCTGCGACCCCGATGTAACTACCTAGGACTGCGATGCAAGTACGAATGGGACTGCTCAATAAGAAGCCAGAATGGTCAACGGAACGCTTTCGTGAGCATTGGCGGGAACATCATTCACAACTGGCGCGCCAGTTGCCTGGGCTGCGCAGCTACGTGCAGAACCACGTTATTGACCGCGAACAGCGGGGCATCGTCTTTGCCCGCGGTCCAGAGGAGCTCGACGGCATTTCGCAGTTGGACTTCGAAAACGATGCCGGCATGGGTGACGCGCTCGCGAGCGAAATTGCATCTCGGCTAGCCGCCGACGAGCAACATTTTATTGGGCGCCTGCGCATCATCACTGCGCAGCGCAATGTAGTCGTGGAACCGCCGCCCGCTGGAAAGGCATTGAAGCGAATATCGCTGCTTAGGCGCCGTTCTGATGTGTCAGCTGAAACCTTCGCATACGAGTGGCGCCAAGTGCATGGGCCGATGGTGCGCAAGCTTCCGGGAATCCTAGGCTACCGGCAGAACCAGATCACAAGCAGGGAATCGCCCAAGGGTGTCCCGGCGGGGTACGACGATTTGCCGCTTGACGGGATTGTGGAGCTATGGTTTGCCGACACAGACGCCATTGACAAAGCCTTCGGCTCTTTGGCGGGGCGCGCCACCATGACCCACGCGCAGAGCTTTATTGGCGAGATCACCACTTACCTGGTCGATCCGCTGGTGGTGATTTGAAGCGTGCTGATTCCCACGCGGCTGCTTTCTTCAAATACCTTTGACACCCGCCAATGATGAAGAGCTTGTTTTCGAAACTCCTTTTCGGCAGGCACAGGTATTTTTTAGAAAGCCATTACTTTGCCAATCGAAAGCGAATGGGTTTCACTGAATCAAAAATAGATTGGGAACCAGTAACTAAAGGCGAGACTTATCCGAGATTTTCCATTAGGCCGGATGCGGTCGATAAGACCATTCAACCGGTTCGTTTGCATTAGCCCATAAACCCTTAAACCACGGTCTTCGCTGTCGGGCTACTGCCAAGTTCAAAGTGTGTCTTTGACTTTCCTCTTTGCCACTGCCCCAGTACGCCCCCATGGCCAACACTTTGTGGTGCAGCGTGGAGAGCGTTTGATGTGATTTCTGTCTAATGACGGCCTGTCTGAACACACTCATCAAGTTGTATGCAAGCATCACCACACTCAGCGCGGCCTCTGTTGCCCAGAAATTGCGCATCACAAAGCTGTCCAGTCCAAAGTCATATTTGAGCTCTTTGATACGGTTCTCACAATCTGCTCTGCCCCTGTACAGCCTCCAGATCTCTATCGCCGGCAAGCCTAAATCCGTGATCATTGCACCATATCTCCAACCCATTAAGTCCTCATCGTCCTTAAAGAGTGATAACGTTTTACCAGGCACGTTGGCTCTGCGGGAGATGTGCTGCCTCACCACCACAATGCGCTTTGGGCGGTCCCAATGGGTGGGGTGGTAATCGAGCTCAGAGACCTCAATGCCGGGCTCTACCATTTGCCACTTGCAGTGATCAACGATCGCTTGTTGAAGACCCTGCGTCATCTTTGCGCTGATGATGTAGGAGATGTGTTTCTCCTCTAGTGCACAGACAATCGCCTTGTCGTAGAAGCCACTGTCAGCCCTGAATAAGCCGACCTTCGTTGGGCCTAAGTTGTCCAGCGTTGCCTGAATGAATGACAGGGCATTGTTGGTGGTGTAGGCGCTGCCTGGGCGCAGCCAGAAATTTGCAACCAGCCGCCAATCGGCCACGAAAGCGATCAACGGGTGGTGGCTATTGCGGCCGTGGTTTCTGGGGTTATAGCCTTTGGATGCGCCTTGTATTTGTTGGCCCCAGCGCGTGATCACAGTTGAGTCCACATCCAAAGTGATGCGGTTCAGATTGAGTTTTACGAACAACCAATTGAAGCAGTTGCGTTGCAGCTCAGTGGCTTTGCTTTGGTCAAAGCGTTGAAACAGTCGCATGATGGATTTGTGCTCTGCAACTCTTGACCATCCAAATAAGCGTGCCAGAGTTTTGTCTAAACGCGTGATGTCTGAGTGCACAAACCGGTTAGCCCCGCACCAAATGCTGACCATCATTTGCTCAAGTAACTGGGCTGGGGCGTAACCGCGGTTGGAGCCGGGCATGGGCAGCTGCCAAGATTGAATGGCTTGAAAAACGCCCATGCCGTCCATCATCTTCTTCAAAAGGGCCAGGCCACCCCAGGCGCTGACCTCGCGGGAGGTGAATTTAACGTCAAAGTGCTCAGCAGACAGCATGGCTCAACCCCTTTGTAGCGGATAACGCATTGATTCTATTGAGAATTTCTAATGGTGTCCATTAGAAATGGCAAGACTTGAGAGGGCTCGTTTGATGCGTCACAATCAAGCTTAGATCTCTATTGGAAAATCTCGG
>CANBWK010000080.1 GCA_947373105.1 Comamonadaceae bacterium
TCGCAATTTCCCGCACCAAGGTGCTGCTGATGTGTTGGTACTGCGCGCTGGTGTTCAAAAAGACGGTGTCCACGTCGGGCGCCAAATAGCGGTTCATGCCGGCCATTTGGGTTTCGTAGTCGTAGTCGGTGACCGAGCGAATGCCGCGCACAATGGCGTGGGCGCCTTGACTCACGACAAAGTCGCGCAGCAAACCGGTGAAAGGCTCAACCGTCACGCCAGGCAATGCGCCCGCCACGTCGCGGGCCATCGCCAATCGCTCTTCAAGGTTGAACATGGTTTTTTTGTGGTGGGCCACAGCCACCGCAATCACGACCTTGTCAAACAACTGCGCGGCGCGACGCACGACATCTTCATGTCCCAAGGTCATGGGGTCGAAAGTCCCAGAATAAACAGCAGTCACAGAGCGGCTCATGGGCAGGGTCTCCAAAGTGGAATGTGGGGCCATTATCCAGCGAATTCCCCCAATCGCTTCAGGCTCTTTTTTTCAGCAAATGCGCATGCACTGCGCCGGCCTTGAGGTGCCGCTCGACTGTCAAATAACATGCCAAGAGTTGTTCGTCACGCCACAACACGGGCGCTTCCAGATAGACCCAACCGCCAGGGGCCACGGCTTGCGCCGCCGCTTGCAAAGCAGGTGCAAACAAATCGCTCTCAAAGGGAGGGTCCAAAAAAACCAGGTCCAGGCTGCCCACCGCAGCGTGCTGCAAGCCTTGCACCGCATCGCCCCGTTGCACTTGGACTGCGGTCGCTTTGAGACGGATTTTGCTGTCGGTCAATTGCGTCACAAGCTCAGGGTCTTGCTCCATCATCAAAACTTGTTTGGCCCCCCGTGAAGCCGCCTCAAACCCGAGCACGCCCGTACCGGCAAACGCATCCACACACAGCCAACCGGTCAAGTCCTGGCCCAACCAATTGAACAGGGTTTCGCGCACCCGGTCAGGGGTGGGTCGCAACCCGGGTTTGTCCAGCACTTTGAGTTTGCTGCGCTTCCAGACGCCGCCAATGATGCGGATTTCATGCGCAGCGTGGCCTGTACCTGAGGGTTTGGCACTGGCTGAATGGGGTGCAGAGGGACGAGAAGATGTTTTGGCTTTGGCCATGGTTGAACGAGGTCGCATACAGCCAAGTGTAAGCATGATGCGGAAATGGCAACCGCGTTCATGAACAAGACAAAAAAAGGCCAGCTTACGCTGGCCCTTGAGAAGGAGGTAAAAACCTCTTTATTGCGCTTTTGTGAAGATCGCGCTTACTTCTTATCGGCTACAGGTGCGGGAGCGGGAGCTGCGGCGACTTTTTCAGCCTTTTTATCGGCTTTATGTGCTTTTTTCTCGGCTTTAACAGCCTTGTGTTCCGCTTTTTTCTCTTCCTTGGCAGCTTTCATGTCTGCCTTGGCTTCAACTTTCGCCGGTGCAGCAGCAGGTGCAGCAGCGGGAGCAGCAGGAGCCTGGGCAAAAACACCAGCAGCAAAAAAACCAGCGATCAATGTGGCAAGCAATTTGTTCATGAGAAATACTCCATCGTTTCAGTTGTCAGCCCAACACTGCGTTGAACTTGTCAATACAACGTGCGGTATGGACAGCTTGATGACGCGTTGTCAGCCAAGTTGTAACTTGCTGTATCTATTTAGGAAGTGCTTTTCGCCGTCCTGGGAATGCATGATCCATGTCAAACAAATCGGTCTATTTGCTAGGCACGGGTGATTGGGCCCTCTAAAGTGACCCCATGCCCCTTCAATGAAAGCTGAACCATGAAGACCCTCGACACGAATGCACCGTTGACCAACTTTTCCCATTGCCACGATGGCATTCTGGCGCAAATGTCCCGCCTGTCTGATTTGCCCGCCTTGATAGCCCCAGCAGCCCTTGCACGACAGACCGCAGCACAAACCTTGGCTTTTTTTCAAGGCGTCATGCATGCACACCATCAAGAAGAGGAAGAGGATTTGTTCCCAGCGGTACTGGCCAGCGCCGAAAAGGGTGAAGAGCGAATGCACATTGATAACCTGATCGAAGGGCTTGTCGCCGGGCATCGGGCACTTGAAAAGTTGTGGCATAGCCTTGTGCCCGAACTCAAAAAGGTAGCCAAAGGACAAGACAGCGCTCTGGACTTGGTGGCATTAAATTCGTTTATCGAGCGGTACAAACTTCACGCTGCTGTAGAAGAACAACGATTTTTACCCTTGGCTGAAACCATTTTGAGCCGCAATGGCAACCATATGGCGGCGCTGGGACTGTCCTTGCATATGCGTCACTTGCCGATGCCCATGGCGCATATTTGAATTGATCAAAGTGCACACCTTATCTGCAGAACGGCGCCAACGGTTAAGCCTGTAGAAAGGGGCGTCAGTGATTTCATAGAATGGGCGTGTTTTAAAAAGCGCCCTCATGTTCAGTTTTTTCCGAAAAAAATCCCCACCACCCGCTTCAGAGCCTTCTGCGTCGACTTCGTCACCAGCCGTTGTTGCGCCCGCCCTGTCTGCGCAAGATGTCTTAGTGCCTGTCGCTTCCGCCCGTCAAGGTTGGTTGGACAAATTGAAAGCGGGACTGCGCAAAACAGGCTCCAGCATCGCCACGGTATTTACAGGCACACAGATTGACGACAACCTGTATGAAGAGTTGGAGACGGCCTTGCTGATGGCCGATACCGGTGTCAAGGCCACTGAACATTTATTGCAAGACCTCAAGCGCCGTGTCAAAGACACCCAAACCACCGAGCCTGCTGCGGTCAAGAATTTGCTGATCGAATCGATCACCGACTTGCTCACACCTTTGCAAATGACCTTGTCCATTGGCGAGCACAAACCCACGGTGATCATGGTGGCGGGGGTCAATGGCGCTGGAAAAACAACCTCGATTGGCAAACTTACCAAACATTTGGCCGACAGCGGTGCGCGTGTCTTGCTGGCCGCCGCCGATACGTTCAGGGCAGCTGCCCGTGAACAATTGGCCGTGTGGGCGGACCGCAACACAGTGGACATCATCAGCCAAGCCGGAGGTGATCCGGCTGCAGTGAGTTTTGACGCAGTCAGCGCTGGCAAAGCCCGGGGACACGATGTGGTGCTGGTGGACACCGCCGGCCGATTGCCCACCCAAATCCATTTAATGGAAGAGCTTAAAAAGATCAAACGGGTCGTTCAAAAAGCGGATGCATCAGCGCCCCACGAGGTCTTGTTGGTGATTGATGGCAACACCGGTCAAAACGCGCTGATGCAGGTCAAGGCCTTCGACGACACGCTGGGTCTGACCGGCCTGATTGTGACCAAGCTGGATGGCACGGCCAAGGGCGGCGTGCTGTGTGCGATTGCACGCGAAAAGCCGGTACCCGTCTATTTCATTGGCGTGGGAGAAAAACTCGAAGACCTGGAAACCTTCAATGCGCGGGAATTTGCACAGGCTTTACTGAGCTAAACCTCTGCCGTCATGCCTGCGGAACGCGCTCAAGCATGAAGGCAGCGACTTGTCGCAAACTGACCTTGGCCTCTGGCAACATGACCATGATGGGCCACACATGGGGCATGTCTGACATCAAAATCAATTGCGATGACACCCCAGCATTTAGCGCTTTGTCATGCAAACGCGTCGCATCTGAGAGCAAAATTTCCTGCCGACTGGCAAAAATCAACAAAGGCGGCATGCCCTTCATGTCTGCGTACAAAGGGGATGCAACGGGGTCTGTAGCCGCCCGGCCATTCAGGTAAAACTGCGCTGCATGATTCAAACTCTCAGGCGTGAACATCACATCGGCGTTGGCTTCGGTCTGGATCGACTCCCCGGCCCCAGCCAAATCGACCCAAGGTGAAAACAAGACCGCACCTGCCGGCATGGGCAAACCTTCTTTTTGGGCCGCTTGCAAGCTGGCCATGACAAGCCCGCCCCCTGCGGAGTCACCCGCCATCACGATCTGATCCGCCGGCGTGTCTTTCAATACAGCCCGGTACCAAGCCAATGCATCTTCGACGGCTGCAGGGCAAGGGTGCTCTGGGGCCAACCGGTAGTCCACGGACAAGACCCTCGCTTGTGCTCTGCGGCTGATGCTGGCCACCACCGGTCTGTGGGTTTCTAAATTGCAAAAAAAATACCCCCCGCCATGAAAGTACATCACCGTGCGCTGAGGCTCTTGCACCGATAACCATTCAGCGGGGCACAAACCCCGCTCCGGTTGAGCGGGTACAGGTTGCCGACTCACCCCACTGGGCAAAGGCAATGGCCTTCGCGTCAAACGTGCCATCCGCGCCCGCGCCTGGTCCACTCGAATGACCGTGCCAGGGCGCGGTTTGAAGCGCGTGCGTAAATACCAGCGGGTGAAAAAGGCTTGGATGCTCATTCGGGCGTCTTTGATATAAAGCGTGACAGTAACCGCACTATTGTCGCTAAATTAAGGGCATCATTTTGGGGGTTGGACAAACGCCTCCTCAAACAGTACACTAGTGTATTGTTTGCATTATCCCCTGATACCTTCAAGTACTTCACTTTTCTGATTGACCATGACCGACCTTGTTGTTAGACGCCTTTTGATCGACTTGGATACGCCCTTTGCAAAGCGATGGAACGGTGGCGATGCGTTTCGATCAGCTTTCTTTAATGCCTTATCGATGACGTTTCCTGTTGGAGAACAGTTTTTCATTGATTCGGTCCGACAAGGCTTCAAGCAATTGCCGGCCGACAAACAAGCGCTCCTGGCCAGCGAGGTCAAAGGTTTTATTGGCCAAGAAGCGACTCACCGTCGAATTCATGAATTGTTCAACAAGCATTTAACCGACCAAGGGCTGACCAATGCCTTTGCGGATCGCGCCAGCAAGCGCATCGCATCGCAAGCGCATTTCAACATTCGCCTGCATCTGGCTGCAACGGCAGCGACCGAGCACTTCACCGCCATTTTTGCCGACTGGATGCTGCGGCATCCTGAAGCACTGGAAGGAGCAGAGCCTCGCTTGAAAACCCTGTGGCTGTGGCACAGCGCAGAAGAGTCTGAACACCGCAACACCGCCTTCGACTTGTACAAGGACTTGGGTGGTGACCACCAACGCCGCCTGAAAGTGTTTCGCTATGTCACGGTGATTTTTTTGACGGATGTAATGCGCCAAACCGTCCGAAATCTGTGGCATGACGGCAGCTTGTTCCAATGGCGCACTTGGCAAAGTGCCGCGCGTTTTCTGTTTGCCAAGGACGGGTTGTTGCGCGGCAATCTGCCTGCCTGGAAAGACTATTTGCGCGAAGACTTTCACCCCAGCCAGCACGACGCCGTTTCATCTCAAAACTGGTTACGCGACAACACCGCACACTTCAGTGTTGTGGGTCAACCCAGTTGATTCTCATGACCACCATGATCTGGGTTGTCTGCTTGGTTGTGTACGGCATCTTTCACGTTTGGTGGGGTGGAAAAAGCAAGCCCTTGAGCGCCCAAGAAGTCCAAGAAGGTATGGCCACATTGCGTGCCGTGATTTCCGGCCCCAACAGCCTGTCGCATCTGGACGAAGTGGCCCAACTTCTGTCGCAGGACGATGGCCTGTCGTTTGTCATGTTCAACAGTGTTCTGCATCGCAAAAAAGCACAATACCCAGAGAATTCAGGCTTCAGCGATGATCCCCGTGCAGCAGACCAGCGTTACGGGAAAGCCATCATTTGGCCCCTGATCAAACATGCGTCCTTGCCCATTTTCATTGCCCGCAAAAAAGGCAGCTTCGTCAACGATGCGAATTCGCCTGATTGGAGCTACGTGGCGATGGTGCGCTACCGCAGTCGCCGGGACTTTTTGAAGTTCGCCATTGAGATTGAAAGCAAAGGCACCGCCTTGCACAAATGGGCGGCCATCGAACAGACTCAAGTATTTCCCGTCCACCCCATGGTCAGTTTGTTCACGCCTCGCTTGGCTGTTGCGACACTCCTGTTTCTGGCAGCAGGGTGTCTGAATAACTTACTGGCCTGAGCCCTTTTCAGAACGCAGGCAAGCACAGGTGTTGCTATCACTCCACCGAAAAATCAGGATTCGCTTGGCCGCTGGTCTGGCCTTGGTGGCGGCACTCGTCGCAGGCTATTGGTATACGACGCACACGGGAGTTGCTGACCCGTCTTCTCAAGCACAGGTTCCAGCTTGCCTCTTACCGACTGAATTGCCAGCAGCATCCCATCCCGGCATGGTGTGGGTACCGCCCGGCAGATTTGAAATGGGGGACGACCGTTACCCCGAAGAAGGCCCCATTCGCGCCACGCGTGTCGCTGGATTCTGGATGGACCGCACGGAAGTGACCAATGCGCAGTTTGCAGAATTTGTCAAAGCGACTGGTTATGTGAGTCAGGCCGAACGTCCGGTTGATGCCTCCCAATACCCCGACCTACCTGCCTTCATGCGCCAACCGGGCGCGGTGGTTTTTTCACAACCCACTCAAGTGAAAGACCGCAACGATTTAGGCCAATGGTGGCAGTACACGCCCGGTGCACAGTGGCGCCACCCCGGTGGTACACCCACCCATATTCAAGGACGTGGACAATTCCCCGTGGTCACTGTGACCTACGAAGACGCTCTCGCTTACGCACGTTGGAAAGGCCGCACCTTGCCATCAGAAGCCCAATGGGAGTGGGCTGCGAGAGCGGGGCAAGCCTTGGCGGCCAAAGACCATGACCAACCCCATGGGGCCAACACATGGCAAGGGGTCTTCCCAGTGCTCAACTCGGCAGACGACGGTTTTGTTGGCCTCGCCCCCGTGGGTTGCTATGCGCCGAACGCCTTGGGCTTGTTTGATATGCTGGGCAATGTTTGGGAGTTGACGCGCGATGTTTACACCGCCAATCACCGTGCCGTCTCCGATTCGGTCAAGTCCTTGGATCCTGATGCCAGTGGGGTTCGCAATCCGCAGATGCGGCAAAGGGTGATCAAAGGGGGCTCGTTCTTATGCTCTCCCGATTACTGCATGCGCTACCGATCGGGCTCACGGCAACCCCAAGAAGAAGATCTGGGCACCAGCCATTTGGGCTTTCGCACAGTGCTTGAGGCACCCGGGCCGTGAACAGCCATGGCTAAAACAAAGGCTTTGAAAAACACGCGCACTCTTTTGCTTGCGTGCGCTTGGTTGCTATTGCCCTTGCTTCTTTTAGGGGGCGCTGCTTATTGGAAGGCCGACTTTATGGTGCTGGGTGCCGAGGGCTATGTCTTTGGCTACCCTGTGGTGATCATGGACATCACGCGCGAGAACGCAGTCAAAACCTACGGCTCACCCCCACAATTGCAACGGATCAGACGATTCCCCGATGCCCAATTCAAGGACGTGGTGCGACCGAATGTGGACACTTTGTACAGCACAGCCTTCTTGGACTTGAGCGCAGGGCCCTGGGTCTTTGAAATGCCGCCCAACGCTGAGCGCTATGAAGTCATGCCGCTTATGGACGCTTGGACCAACGTGTTTGCCAGCTTGGGCACGCGGTCGACAGGCACGCAAGGCGGACGGTACTTGATAACAGGTCCCCACTGGCAAGGTCCTACGCCGGCGGGTATGACACGGCTGCAATCTCCGACATCCATGGTGTGGCTGATTGGACGCACAGAAACCCAAGGGGTCTCGGATTACCCCGTGGTGCATCGATTGCAAGACGGTCTTGCACTGCACCCCATGAACCGGGCAAACACGCCCAACAAGCCGCCCCCAGCAACCCCGGCGGCATCTCAGCCTTTGGCGCCAATCGCACAAATGCAAGCGCTGGGCACACGGGATTTTTTCGAACGTCTTTCGGCTTTGATGATCGACAATCCCCCTTCGACTGCCGATGCCGCAATGCTCAGCAAACTGGCACGCATTGGCATAGCACCCGGTCAACCGGTGACTTGGGATCTTGTTGAAAACATGGCGGTCAGTGCGGGTCGTTGGCTTGCCGACTTCAAAATCGCACAAGAATTGAAAAAGCCGCGCGACCTGGTGCGCGGCTGGTCTACGCCGCCACGGACATTGGGGCAGTATGGCACGCAGTACAACCGCCGTGCGGTCGTCGCCATGGTGGGCCTCGGTGCCAATCTGCCCGAGGACGCGATGTACCCAAGTGCAAAGGTAGATGACCAAGGCAATGCCTTGAATGGCAAGCATGCTTATCGGATCCATTTTGCAGCCGATCAATTACCCCCGGTGAATGCGTTCTGGTCCATCACCGCTTATGGTGCAGACAACTTTTTGATGGATAACGCTGACCATCGGTATGCCGTCGGGAGCCTGTCTTCGCTAACGCCCAATGCAGACGGATCAATCGACATCTTGATCCAGGCCTCACCGCCCTCAAAGGACATGGACAAGAATTGGCTGCCCGTCAAGCCAGGCGAAGATTTTTTACTCAATGCCCGCTTGTACTGGCCTCAACCTCAGGCTCTGGATGGACGGTGGGGCATGCCAGCCGTAGAGCGCTTGAAATGAACACCGTCGGTCTATTTAATGCGAGGTCAATCGCCTTTGTTGACTGGCAATTGCGCTTGAATCAAAAAGGACGAAATGATGGATTTGAAATAGTCCTTGGCCCGCGCCGGACTGGATGGGCGGCTCAATGCCTGATAACAACCCACGATGGTCAGGTAAAACAGCACCGCCAAATCATTGGCCTTTTGGTCGTCAAGCATCAAGCGTTTGAACTGGTGGTAAAACAATTTGGTGCGCGCTTGGTCAATTTCATGCAACATCGCAGCCACTTGCGGGTCGCGTCGGCCCATGCCTCTCACCGCCAATTCAAAGCGCATATTCTCAAGTTCATCGCCCCCATGGGCCAAGGCCTGGTCCAACAAATTCTGCATGTCCGCCGCAGCATCGTCGGTCACCTGGCTCTGGATGCGCAAGTTACGTTGCATCTCATGATTTTTCCAACGCTCTAAAGTGGCTTTGAGTAATTCTGCATGGTCCACAAAATGCCAGTAAAAACTGCCCCGGGTCACCTTCAAAATTTCTGCCAAGGTCAGAACCTTGAGGTTGTCTATGCCTCCCTCGACCACCGCGTTGAATGCGGCTTGCAACCAATCTTCACGCGACAGGCGAACAGCCTCCTTCGGTGCAGATGCGAGTGGGTCTGAATTTTGTGAGGGTGTGCGCACGGTCAAATAAAATGAAAAGCAAAATCTATCAAGGACTGTCTAGGTTAGCAGAATTGGAGAGTCGCTAGTGAAACAACCTATGGCCCTCTTCTTCTTTTTCACGCAAGATGCGAATCAGCCCACGTGGGCATTTTTACCCTTAGGAACCCGTGTATGTTTTCTTCCAAACTGCGCAAAGGCGTCATCGGACTGCTCGCGTTGATTGTCGTTTCAGCTGTTGGGTTTTGGAGTTTGGGTGGACAAACAGGCTTGATGCTGCTGGCTGTTAAATATATTCTCCGCGAAGACTACCAGCCTGGCCCAGAAGTTCAATGGGCCCAAGCCCCCACCTTGGTCAATTCCGAGAATGCAGTGAAGCGACCGAACATCGTGTTGATAGTGGCCGACGACCTGGGCTTCAATGACATCACAGCACACGGCGGTGGCATTGCGCGTGGCACGGTGCCTACGCCGAATATTGATTCACTTGGACAGGGGGGGGTGGACTTCTTGGCCGGTTACTCCGGCAACGCCACCTGCGCCCCGTCTCGCGCGGCGATGATGACCGGTCGCTACCCCACACGTTTTGGTTTTGAATTCACGCCGACGCCCAAACAGTTCATGAAGGTGATTACGGCCAACAGCACGGCTGACGTTCTGCACAGACCCATTTACCACGCTGAGCGTGAAGCCGATTTGATTGCCTACGAAGACATGGGATTGCCCACCACAGAAGTGACCTTGGCACGTTCACTTCAAAACGCTGGCTATCGAACCTTGCATCTGGGCAAGTGGCATTTAGGCGACAGTCCACAGTTCAGGCCCTATGCCCATGGCTTTGACGAGTCCTTGTCGCTGCAACACGGGGCATCGATGTTTTTGCCTGAAAAGTCACCCCAGGTCGTCAACGCCAAACAAGAGTTTGACTTGATCGACAAATTCTTATGGGCGGCGCATCCTTGGGGTATTCGCTTCAATGCGGGCAAGCCTTTTCAACCCCCGCGTTACATGACCGACTACCTGACCGATGAGGCCATTAAAGCCATTGACGCCAACAAGCAGCGCCCCTTCTTCATGTACCTGGCCTACAACGCACCGCACACGCCTTTGCAATCGACCAAAGAAGATTACGATGCACTGCCCCATATCGCCGACCACACCACCCGCGTTTATGCAGCCATGATTCGGTCGTTGGACCGCAACGTGGGTCGCGTTCTGAAGCACCTGAAAGACAATGGTTTGGAAGACAACACCTTGATCATGTTCACCAGCGACAACGGAGGGGCACATTACATTGGCGTGCCTGAGTTGAACAAGCCCTACAGAGGCTGGAAGGCTACTTTTTACGAAGGCGGTATTCGGGTGCCCTTTTTCATGAAATGGCCTCAAGGCCTGCCCATTGCGGTCACCTACAAACAACCCATCAGTCATTTGGATATTTTTTCAACCGCCCTGGCCGCAGCTGGGGCCCCGCCCCCTGAAGGCAAAGAACTTGATGGCGTGAACCTGCTGCCCTTTGTGCGTGGTCAAAAATCAGATTCACCCCAACGGCAAATTTTCTTTCGTACCGACACCTATTTGGCCATGCGACAGGGCGACTGGAAACTGCAAGTCATGGAACGCCCCAAACAAGATGTTCTCTACAATTTGGCCCAAGATCCGGGAGAACGTAACAACCTGGCTCAAAAGGAGCCCACACGGTTATTGCAAATGAAAAAAGATTTGCTGGCCATCAATGCGCAACAAGTCAAGCCTTTATGGCCTTCTTTGGGTGAGGGCGCTATCGGGTTGGACAAAACGCTCAAAGAACCAATCCTGCCAGGTGACGCCTACATCTACTACGCAAACTGATTTGATCAGGCAAAGGCCAGATGAAAAAAATCCCTCAGCACGGTACGTCGTGCTGAGGGATTGATGAAGTTGACCTGAAATCAGAAGGCTTTGGACAATCGCGCCTGCACAAAGCTGCCCGACAAGGAGTTGCGTGCGTCAATGGTTTTCATATACGACAGGTTCAAACCCGCGCCAATCGCGGCTATCGGAAAGGCTGCAAATACACCCGCACCGGTAAGCGAAACCCGGTTTGCACCCAATTGACCACCCGAATCGTCGGTGTATTGACGCATGATGGTCATGTGAGGACCAAACACACCCACAGGGGTTTTGAAGGCTGCCGCCAGATCGATCACATAAAAGTCACCGCTGCGCACATTGTTCTCTGTGTTTTTGGTGTTGAAGCCCAAGCTGCCACGGGCACCCAAAGTCACATTTTCAGAGGCCGTATAAGCCACGCCCACACCGGGACGGAATGTGTAGTATTTTCCATAACCGATGTTCGGTGCCAACCGACCCTCAACATAACTGTAATTGCCGGTGGGCATAGCCAAAGTAGCGCCCGCCACGATCTTGAGCTTGTCTACCGTCTTTTCCCACAGCAAGCTGGTCTCGATATCTCCCAAACCCGAGGTGTTGACGTTGGCCGCTTGCCATTGGCTGGCCAATGCGGCCTGGTAACCTGTGTTGAAACTGGATTGGGCAGCCGCTTGAGCCACGGGCCCCAAGGGTCCTGCAGAAGGTGTCAAAGCACTCAGTGTGGGTGTAACACCCGTGAACAAAGCATCCGACTTTAAGGAGAGGGCATAAGGAATATTGATCGCAATGGCCAACTTTCCGCCTTGAACATCCTTGTCCAATATGCGGGCAAAGGTCAAATTGGCCTGCTTGATTTGTTGCCTGTAATCGACCGCCACAGAACCCAATGCCGAGGCCGTTCTGCCGTTCAAAGCAGCTTGCATTTGGGCTGCGCTAAAGGAGCCCACGCCGGGAATAGCGACGGCTGGCACAGCGGCCAGCTGCGCTGCTGTCAAAGGACCAAAAACAGCGTTTTTTTGCAGTATCAGCGCATTGCCATCGCTGCCGCCAATCTTGTCGATATCGATGTCGGTGTAAGCCACAGAACCGACCCAACCCTCAGAGGGTAAAGGGGCCACAATCTCTCCACCCAAGGTGCCAGAAATAGGGAAACGCAATTTGAATCCATCAGCCGCAAGAACCGAGGCCGTGGAGGAAATCAACAGTGCGGCGGTACCTGCCCATTGGTATGCAAGCTTTTTCTTCATAACGATCCTTAGGATAAAGAGGGATATCATTAGCTGACATGTCAAGTGTCATTTGTTTTAACCTAAATGACACTAGGGAGAAACACTAGCCATACCCACTTGGAACGACCCAGCAAACTGGGACAGAAAACAAGCGCACAAGGATTTTCTGACCATGGACCCCACAGATCTGAAAGTATTCAGAAAAGAAACCGACTCGGTTTCAGAAACTTCTGCCATCGATGGCCGTCTTCACCGCAGTATCAAAACGCGGGGGAAGATTGTTTCCGCTTTTATCCATCTCATTGGCCAGGGCAACCCCTCCCCGACGGCAGAGCAAATCGCATCGGAGGCGAAGGTTGGCCTGCGCACTGTTTTCCGTCACTTCGAGGACATGGAAACCTTGTACCGAGAAATCACCCAAAGACTGGACGAGTTGATGATGCCACTCGTTCACAAACCCCTTCAGGCGACCGATTGGCGAGATAGATTGATGGAAAGTATTGAACGACGGTGCGATATTTTTGACCACATCGCGCCCTTCCATACAGCCGCTCAATTGCATATGCATGAATCGAAACACATACTGCAGCAGGTGCAACGTCGCGTGAAAATAGAGCAAGACATTCTGGCTCGCCTGCTCCCTGCAAATTTGCTCTCCAACCAGGTCTTTTTTGAAAGCTTATCGATGATGGTGAGCTTGGAAACTTGGATGCGATTGCGCAGTTTGCAACGCCTCTCAACAGCCAAATCCAAAACTATCGTCATGAAGGTCGTGCAGTCCATGTTGTCCACGCATGCACCATTACCTTGAAAAGATTCAGCGTTTTCATCGATTTGGAGTGAATCAAATATGGCCCCTACAAGCTTGCGTCTGAGCGGCGTGCCCGGCTCACCTTACACCCGGAAAATGACGGCCCTTTTGCGTTACCGCCACATTCCGTTTGAGCTGATCCCAAGCGCTAACGGCCGGTCCGATTTACCCCAAGCCAAACCCCACTTATTACCCACTTTTTACCTGCCTGATGCACAAGGTCAGTTGCAAGCAGTGACCGACTCCACGCCACTGATTCGGCGTTTCGAAAAAGACTACGACGGTCGCAGTGTGATCCCTTTGTCGCCAGCACTCGCCTTCATAGACAGCTTGCTGGAAGACTTTGCGGATGAATGGCTGACAAAAGCCATGTTTCATTACAGGTGGTCCTATGCGCAGGACATAGACAAAGCCAGTCGCATCTTGGCGACGTGGATGGGCTTGTTTCCAACGCATACGCAATTGATAAATTTCGCAGAGCAAATCGCCTCTCGACAGATAGAAAGATTGCGATTTGTCGGCTCCAATCTCGATACCAGTTCGGTCATTGAAGCCGGTTACCTGCGTGTTTTGCAGGCGATGGAGTTGCATTTGAGCGAACACCGATTCTTGCTAGGTGCACGCCCAGGAGCATGCGATTTTGGGTTTTACGGACAACTGACCCAATTGGTTCAGTTCGACCCCACACCGATGGCCTTGGCCGTCCACCATGCGCCACGGGTATGCGGCTGGGTCGCCTCAAACGAAGACCTCTCGGGACTTGAAACAAAGGCCTCCGACTGGTTCAGCGATGACGCATTGCCCTCTTCCGTTATGCCGCTGCTACAGGAAGTCGGGCGGTTGTATGCACCCCTGCTGCTTGCCAATGGCAAGGCTTTGCAGGCCGGTCAGGCGCAATTCACCACCGAAGTGGACGGGCAGGCCTGGACACAGCAGGTGTTTCCTTACCAAGCTAAATGCTGGATGTGGCTGCGTCGTGATTACGAAGCCTTGTCCATCGACCACAGGGAAACTGTCGACAGGTGGCTCAAAGGTTCGGGCTGTGAAGTTCTTTTCAAACCCCCAACATGCGCGCCATTCTGACCATCCACCCCTGAAAACGAGGTGCCACATAACGCAGCCGAGGTCGCGGGGCTTCTGCGGCCTTGACCATTTCGGCAACGATAGACCTTGTGTCTCGCGCCTCCAAAAAAGCAAAGCTTCTTTTTTCTTCCCTTTTCAGGCGCTCGCGTAACGACCAAAAATACGAATGCTCATCCATCCATGTGTACTTGCTGTCAGTCATGGCTTGGTTGAAACCGGTATGGATCGCACCCGGTTCAATCAAGGCAATGTGAATGTTCTTGTGCAGCCGGTCCATTTCGGCACGCAGACCTGCACCCGCAGCAGACAAAGCGAATTTACTCATGCAGTAGGGCATCAAAAAAGGCACGGGTATTCGGCCCGCAATGGAACTGACAAACAGCACCGTTCCGCGTTCACGTAACACCATGCCATGCAAGACCTCCTGTGTCAGCTCCAGCGTGGCAAAGAGGTTGACCTCGAAGACCCGACGAACCCGAACCATGGCCACTTCGGCCAATGAGCCTGACTCGCCTACGCCGGCGTTATTGATCAGCACATCAATGGGCAGATCAAGCACCTGATTGCGGTCAGATTCCAAGGTGATATCTAGCTTGAAAATATCCAGCTTGACATCGCGAGCCACACATTCCCTTTCCAAGTCCTGCGCTTGTTCTTGCGATTGAACGGTGGCCCACACACGATGCCCCCGATTGGCCAATGCAAAGGAGGCGTCTCGTCCAATACCCGAGCCCGCACCTGTGATCAATATATTCTTTTTCAATGTGTACTCCTGGGGTTTTGCATTTCGACATCAGACCACTCTCAGCATCTAATAGCGAAAACCCTTGATTCTTTATGCCACGGTCGTGATACATTCCAATTAAACAATACACAGGTGTCTTGACGCAACCGCGTTCAACCTTAATCACCCTGGTCGATTACCCCAAAACGCCGCCGATGTCCCTGAAAAGCATCTTCATGCCTGCCATCACTTTATGGTGGCTTTCTCCAGCCAGGCTGGGGCGCCAACGCGCTGCTGCAGAACGCAGTCGAAAGGCTCGTGGCGAACGGCACACGGTGCATTACTTTCACCAAGTGGACGACCCCTACTCGGCACTGATGCTGCAATGCCTACCTCGCTTGACTGAACGGTATGACCTCGACTTGCAGGCCCACGTGGTGAGCCCCCCCTCAGACGCGGCGGCCCCCGACCGGGATCGGCTGATCGCCTACAGCCGCAAAGATGCCGCTTGGCTAGCCACACGGTACGGTCTGGATTTTGTGGATCACGGGCAACAGCCCACCCCAGCCCAATTGCATCGCATCACGGCTCATTCGGTTCAGGCCATAGAAGAGGGACAATTTTTTGACCAAAGCCGTCACCTGTTCGCAGCACTGTGGAATGGAGCCCCTCAGAGTGATGAGAATCCGCCCCTGGCTTTGGCCAGTGACCACCAAGTTCAGTCTCACCTTCAAGCGAGCGATGCATTGCGCCAGCGTTGGGGTCATTACAACGGGGGCATGCTGTATCACGCTGGGGAGTGGTACTGGGGCATAGACCGCTTGCACTATCTTGAAACGCGGCTCCAGGCCTTGGGGGCTGCTCGTCTGCGCACGACAGGCTTGATGTTTCCGCCGGAAGCTGCCACGCACTGGCCTCAAGCGCAATCTGGAAGCACCATTGAATTTTTCTTTTCCCTGCGCAGTCCCTATTCCTACATTGCTGCACAACGTTTGTTTGCATTGACGCAAGACACCGGCATGCAAGTCAAGCTGCGCTATGTGCTCCCCATGGTCATGCGAGGTTTGGCCGTTCCGCGCCATAAGCGGATGTACATCAGCCAGGATGCGGCTCGTGAGGCACAACGACTCGGCATTCCTTTTGGTCGGATTAACGATCCGGTCGGCAAACCCACCGAACGGGGCTTGTCTGTGATGCCACTGGCCGAATCCAAAGGTCTGGGGCAGGCTTTTGTGCTGTCTTTTATGCGCGGCGTCTGGGCCGAAGGTTTGGATGCTGGCAGCGACAGCGGTCTGAAAAAGATATGCACACGCGCAGGTTTAGATTGGTCTGAGGTGTGCACTGCTTTACAAAACAATGAATGGCGCCAGGTTGCAGAAAAAAACCGCAAAGACATGCTGGCCATGGGACTGTGGGGCGTACCCGGTTTCAAACTCGGGGATACCGTTGTGTGGGGGCAAGACCGTCTCGCAGCGCTTGAAGCAGCCCTGCGCTCTGATCGATGAAAATGCCATCAACAATGCAAATGAGAAAGCGAAGCTTGAGATGAACGCCACCCTTGTATGGATTTTCAAACTGGCCTGTCTGTTGCTGCTGGGTCTAGGCCTGACCGATGCCTTGTGGCCAGACCTTCTGGGTTTGCCGTTCGAGCCTACGCGTGCCGCATTGTTGCTGCTGGGTATTCACGCCCTGGAGGTGTTGTTTGCATTCAAGCATGTGCGTTTGTACAAAGGTCCTTTGGCCATCAGTGTCGTGTTGACCCTCCTGTTTGGTTTGCTGCATTGGAAGCCATTGGCGCAAGCGTCCGCTAAGGAGCAGCATGATTGAACGCGGTCAGCGCTCTGGAAACAATGTGCGCGGGGTCTTGGTCGCCGGCCTGGCGATGTGTCTGAGCGTATCGAGCGTTCTGGCCTCCACGGTCAAACCACAACAAAGCGCCAGTGCCCAGGGCAAGCCAAAGCCCAACATTGTGATCCTGGTCGCCGACGATTGGGGCTTTACCGACTTGGGTGCATTTGGCGGTGAGATTGCGACCCCCAACCTGGATGCTTTGGCCCATCGGGGCGTTCGTTTTTCGAACTTTCACACCGC
>CANBWK010000081.1 GCA_947373105.1 Comamonadaceae bacterium
GCTTGAGCAGGTTCTGCAGGCGTTGGCCGACCAGCCGGGCGACCACATCGGCATTGCCGCCGGCACCGAATCCGTGGATGAGCTGGAGGGGCTTAGAGGGGTAAGCCGCCTCCTGTGCCAGCGCAAGTCCTGCAAGGGCGGGCGCACCGGCTGCAAAGGCGGTGGTGATCAAGTGGCGACGAGAAATAGGGAACATGTTGCTCATTTCAATTGACCTCAAACTCAACCAACTTGCTGGCTTTGCGGCCCGCAGTGTCTTCGACCTCCAGCAGCAGTTTGTGTTTGCCATTGGGCAGGCTGGCTTCGCTGACTTGAACGCCTTGTTCGGTGACTTTGGCCACGTTCAACAAGCGTTTGGTGATGTCGATCTCAAAGCTGCCGTACAGCACCCTGAAACTTTCAGGCTTGATCGCGCTGGGCGCTGTAGGCTGAAATTTCACCGTGATGGGCGTGGGCGATTTGACGGGCCCGGTCAGCGTCGGCGCTGTCACCTGGATGGCCGGCGCGTCTTTGATTGGTGCGGCTTTGGCGCTCAGTCTGGGCGGCGCATCCATGGAGGCTTTCATTTCAGCCGGTGTAATCAGATAGGCATTTTGGGCTGCGGCTGCGCTGCAAGTGAGCGCCAGTGTGACCCAGAGTCCGAATTTCATCATCATGCTTTCATTGGAAGGTTGTGATGCGCACGCGGCGGTTTTCCATCGCTTGCGGCTTGTCGGGCATCAGCAATTCGCGAAATCCTTTGCCTTGCGCAACAAGGCGTTCAGGTGTGATTTGTTTTTGCTGTATGAATTGCAGCACGGCTTGGGCACGCTCAAGCGATAACTTGTCGTTGAAACTGGCGCTGCCTTTGGCATCGGTGTGGCCTTCGATTTTGAACTTCATGTCTTTCAGCCGCTCACCTTTCATGGCCTGCGCCAGATTGTCGAGAAGTGGTTTGCTTTCTTCTTGCAATTGGGCAGAGCCCAGATCGAACTGAATCACCAGATCAATGCTGCGCACTTCAGGCACCAAATTGCGGGCGCCATTCAAACTGCGTGTCTTGGGTGCGGTGGGTGCCAGTTGCTGCTCGATGTCCGCTACCGAGGCCTTGCTGAGGGGTTGTGCAAGCAAGGGCAGTTGCAAGCTTGCAATGGACAGGGCGCAGGCCCATAAAACAAGGTGTTTCATAAGACCTCCTGAATGCTCAAGAGCTTGGCGCCAAAGCTTTCAGAGCGCGCGTTGTTGTTGGCGCCCGTTAAGTACCGGATCAAGGCACTGCGGCCTTGCAAGTTGTTGAGTGAGTAGGTAAAGGGCGCAGCACTGGTGGGCTCGGCCAGGGTCAAGTTGTCCATCTGACGCGGCGTGTCGGAGACGATGACCAGCAGCTTATCTGTGCCTGCGGGGCCGGCGGCCTTGACTTGCCAATCGGGTTTGGGCAGGCGCAGTGCCTGGTTGGCTTTGATCCGGTTGGCTTTGTCCAAGCCATTCGGAAATAGGACATAGAAACTTTGCGCATCACTGCCCAGTAAAACCAAATACACATAGCCGTCGTGACTGGATTTGATCGTCAGGTCCAGCGCATCCTTGCCAATTTGAAGGCTGCTTTTGCTCAATTGCACATCCACTTTGCGGCGTGGGTTTTTTTGCTGTTCTACATCGCGCAAAGTTGCCACCGAAACCGACCAGGGCGTCGAGGGCGTCTCGGCAATGCGGGGCTCCTCGAGGGGCTCGTCTACCCAAGCGACCACCGGTGCGGGCGTAGCTGGCGGCGGCTTGACCGCAGTGGGCTTGGCCGGCTCTGAGGCCGGTGCAGGCTTGACCGGTGCCGGCGCAGGTGGGGGCGTGCTTGTGGTGGGCGCCTGCGCTACGGGCGCCAAGGCGATGGTGAGGGGTTTTTCGGGTTCTGGTGGGGGCTTGGCCACGGCAACAGGAATCAAGTTGCGTGCACCCCGCACAGAGACATGGTGCGGCGTCAGACCGGCCACATTTTTCAATTTGGCATTGATGGTGTTTTGTGCGCATATTTGAATTTCGGTCATCGACACTGCGCCCGATCCGTCAAGGTCTTTGGCCTGACCCAGCAGGCAGTCGCGAATGCCTTGTGTGGCCAAGCCGCCTTTGCCGGGCTCATCGAAACTCACTTCATCAGGCCTTGAAGAAGTGATCTGTACAAAGTTTTCGGCCAGTGCATTGAGCCGGGTGGCCTCGCCAAAAAGGCTGCGTGAGACCATGTTGGAAGGCTGGCTGCACATGTCTTGCCCCGCGCCCGCCTTGAGGAAAAACTTGGGCGCGAAAAGCGGCGCACTCAAGGGTGCACTCATACCCCGCGTGCCTGCACTGGTGACGCCGCCCGAATGGCAGGCGTCAAACAGGGCGATGACTTTATCGGCTTTTTGACTGAGTTTGTCTGTTGACTGAGCGATCTCTTTGTGCGTCAAGGTCTGACCATCGTAGGTGAGTAAACCTTCAACGCAGCCACCGGCTTGTGGATCTTGCCAGCGGGTGCCGTGTCCCGAAAAGTAAATAAAGGCACGGGCGCCTTCGGGGGTGTTGTCACTCAGCCGTTTGAATTGACTCAGGATATTGGCCTTGGTGGCTGATGCGTCGCGCAGTACGGTGATGTTTTTCTCTTCGATACCCATGGCCAAGGCCATTTTTCGAGCGCTGTCCAAGTCATGCACCACGCCGCTGAGTGAGGGAACGTCGGGCGAGCCGTATTGGCCAATGCCCACAATCAACGCAGTGCGCTGGCTGGCATTGTTTTGAGCCAAGGCCCAAGGCAGGTTGGCGCACAGGGCTAACCCAGCCAGAAATTTCACCCACAACATAGAAACTCCAAATGACTTGATCACAGATTCTAGTAACAAACGGGGCTTTTCGTCATGCGATGATGCGGGATATCATTTTTCATGACCCCCAAGGTTTGGTATGGAGCTCAGACAACTGAAATATTTTGTGCGGGTGGTGGAGCTGGGCAGCATCAGCCGTGCGGCGCTGGATTTGAATTTGGTGCAGTCAGCACTGAGCCAGCAAATCAGCCGCCTCGAAGGCGAGTTGGCGACCCGACTGTTACAGCGCAGTCCGCAAGGGGTGACCCCAACGGAAGCGGGCGTGGCTTTTTTCCGAGAGGCGCAACTGACCCTTCGCCATGCCGATCAAGCCGTGCGTGCAGCGCAGCAATCGCGTTTATCTGGCTCCGTCACTGTGGGCTTGGCGCCGACCACCGCCGCTGTGCTGGGCTTGCCATTGATGCGCGCCATGCGTGAGCGTTATCCGGATGTGCGGCTGCACATGCTCGAGAGTTTGTCTGGCCATTTGACCACCATGCTCAATGCGCGCCAACTGGATTTGGCGGTCTTGTTTGACTCTCCGATTCGCGCCAGCCAAAACCTGCAGTCAGCAAGGCGCTGGAGCGTGTTGCCCCTGCTGCAAGAAGATTTGTTTTTCATTTCGGCCCGTGCCCACGTTGGAAAACGCAAAAACAGCAGTTTGAAAATGGTGCAACTCAAAGACGAGCGTTTGATTTTGCCAACGGGTCCGCATGGACTGCGCAGCACCTTGGATGCCGCCTTTGCGCGGGCCGGCGTGACGCCGCAGGTGGTGCTCGAAATTGATTCGCTGGCCATGCTGATGGAAGCCGTGGATGCGGGCCTGGGCACCACGCTGCAACCTTGGTCAGCTGTGGCAAGATTTGCCGATGCGGCTGAGCGCTTTTACATGGCGCGTATCACCGATGCGCAAGTGCAGCGTGTGAATCTCTTGTGCGCCTTGTCCGATGACGAGCTTTCACCCGCTGCGCTGGCCGCGCGGGTGGTGATGAGCGATTGTGTGAGGCAGTTGGTTCAGTCCGGGCAATGGACGGGTGCCCAATTGAGCGTTTAAGTGGCGTCGTTCTTAGGGGTATCTTGATTTGTGATGCCCCTATGCGCTCAGCTTGGTTTTGCACCGCGTGCATTGCGGATACAGTGAAGCCACTCACAAACCCTGTGCACCCCTAAAGGAGACAAGCATGGACCTGCAACTCAAAAACAAAACTGCTCTCGTGACCGGTGCCAGCGTCGGCATTGGACGCGGCATAGCCAAAGCCCTGGCCGCCGAAGGCGTACGCTTGGCCGTGTCGGCCCGTCGTGTCGACAAACTGGAAGAATTGGCGAATGAAATTGTGGCCGCTGGCGGTCACCGCCCCGTCATCATCGAGTCTGACTTGTATCCGGAGGATGCCGCACAAAAGCTCGCTGCCGCCGCAATGGCTGGATTGGGCCGAGTGGATATTTTGATCAACAACGCCGGGGGTTCGCGCAGCTTCAAAGATTTGCATGTGAGCGAAGAGGCTTGGCAAGAAGCCATCACCCTCAACTTCCACCGTCCACGCCAAGTGGCCGATGCCCTGATCGATCAGATGATCGAAAGCAAATGGGGGCGCATCATCAACATCACCGGCAAGAGTGAGCCCGAGCACACCAACGGCGCGTTTTGTGCCAAGGCTGGCGTCCACAGTTGGGCCAAGGGCCTGTCGCGCATGGTCGGCCCGCACGGCATCACGGTCAATTGCGTGCCACCCGGGCGCATTCACTCGGAGCAAATTTTTCGCAATTACACACCGGAATACCGTCAGTGGCAGTGCGAGAACGAAATTCCCATGGGCCGCTACGGTGAGCCCGAAGACATGGCCAACCTGGTCACCTTTTTGGCCTCTCCCTTGGCCAGTTACATCACCGGAGCGGTGATTCCGGTCGATGGTGGCTTGCGTAAATACCAATTCTAAAAAGAGTTCCTAAGCCCCACACTGTGGGCTTATTCTCAAGGAAGCATTGCATGAAATTATTATCGCGTCGCTACACCATCATCGCGGGGATGGCCTTGTGGGGCTGCTCATTCATTGGGCTGGCCCATGCGGATGCACCTTGGCCTTCCAAAGCCATTCGCTTTGTAGTCCCCTTTGCACCCGGCGGGACCAGCGAGATCGTCGCCCGCTCTGTGGCAGCCGAGCTGACCAAGCAATTGGGCGTCAGCGTGTATGTTGAAAACAAACCCGGTGGTGCGGGCGTTTCGGCTATGCAAGACGTGGCCAAGGCTGCGCCGGATGGGCACACCATCATCCTGGGCCATGTGGGCACCCTGGCGGTCAACCCGTACATGCTCAAGAACCAGCCTTACGATGTCAACAAAGACTTCATGCCGGTGACTTTGCTGGCCAAAGTCCCTAACGTGTTTGTGATTCACCCCGACGTGCCCGCCAAAAACTTCAAGGAGTTTGTGGACTACGCCAAAAAGAACCCAGGCCAACTCAACTACGGCTCGGCGGGCAATGCGAGTGCTGGCCATCTGGCGATGGAGTACCTCAAGCTGGTCTCGGGCATGTACATCACGCACATTCCCTACCGGGGCACCGGCCCACAATTGACCGACTTGCTGGCCGGTCGCACGCAAGCATCGTCTGCCGGCATGCCGGCACTGGGGGCGCACATTCGGGCGGGCAAATTGCGGGCCATCGCCGTGGGCACCACCCATCGCATTGCGGCCTTGCCCGATGTACCCACCGTGGCCGAGTTGGGCTTCAAGGATTTTGAAACCTCTCAGTGGTACGGCATGCTGGCGCCAGCGGGCACCCCGCCCGAGATTGTTAAGCGCTTACAAGAAGAGTCTTACAAAGCCCTGCGCTCCAGCGCGGTGACTGAGCGTTTTGCCACCGACAACGCGGTGGGCGGCGGCGGGCCTTCGAGTGACTTCGCCAATTTCATCAAGAACGAACAGCGCATCTGGAGTGACATTGTCAAACGTGCGCAGATCAAGCCAGATTAAAGACAAGCCTTATGACCGTTGACGTATTGATCATTGGTGGCGGCAATGCCGCACTGTGCGCCGCACTGATGGCCCGTGAAGCGGGCGCTTCGGTCATGGTGTTGGAATCAGCCCCTCGCGATTGGCGCGGCGGCAACTCTGTGCACACCCGCAACTTGCGCTGCATGCACGATGCCCCGCAAGATGTGCTGGTGGAGGCCTACCCTGAAGAAGAATTCTGGCAAGACTTGCTCAAAGTCACGGGCGGCATCACCGATGAACACATGGCCCGCTTGGCCATTCGCCGTTCTGCCACATGCCGGCCCTGGATGTTCAAGCATGGGGTGCGCTTTCAGCCCTCTTTGTCGGGCGCTTTGCATACCGCACGGACCAATGCATTCTTCATGGGCGGCGGCAAAGCACTGGTCAATGCGTACTACCGCAGCGCTGAGAACCTGGGGGTTCAGATTCAGTACAACGCCGAGGTCGAAGCACTCGACATTGCCAACGGCCATTTTGTCGCCGCCCACGTCGTGCACAAAGGCGCCGATGAAGCCGGGGGCGTGGTGCGCCGCGAACGCATCACCGCCAAAGCCTGCGTGCTGGCCGCGGGTGGTTTTGAGTCGAACATCCAATGGCTGCGCGAGGCCTGGGGACAAAACGCTTTGGGCGAATGGCCTGCGGACAACTTCTTGATTCGAGGTTCGCGCTACAACCAAGGCACACTCATCAAACACATGATGGACCAGGGTGCGGACTCGATTGGTGACCCGACCCAAGCGCACATGGTGGCCATTGATGCCCGCGCTCCGTTGTACGACGGGGGCATCTGCACCCGCATCGACTGTGTGTCTTTGGGCGTGGTGGTGAACCGGGAGGCGAAACGCTTTTACGACGAAGGCGAAGACTTTTGGCCCAAGCGCTATGCGATATGGGGCCGGCTGGTGGCCATGCAGCCGGGGCAAATCGGCTACTCCATCATCGATGCCAAAGCCATTGGTCGTTTCATGCCGCCGGTGTTCCCCGGCGTGAAAGCCGATACCCTGCCCGAACTGGCACACAAACTGGGCCTCGATGAGTCAACGTTCATGCAGACCTTGCACGACTTCAATCAAGCTTGCCGCGTGGGCACCTTCGACCATACAACGTTGGACGACTGCCATACCGAGGGGCTCAGTCCTGTCAAAACCCATTGGGCGAGGCCTATCGACACGGCGCCTTTTTACGGTTTTGCCGTCAAGCCCGGCATCACCTTCACGTACCTGGGCATGAAAACCAATGAAACCACCGCGGTGCATTTTGGCGGACAGCCGAGCGATAACCTGTTTGTGGCGGGTGAAATGATGGCCGGTAATGTGCTGGGCAAAGGCTACACCGCCGGCGTGGGCATGACCATTGGGACCGCATTCGGCCGCATCGCCGGACGCCACGCCGCCAAGGCAGCTTTGGGCGATGCCTTTGAAGGAGACGTGCATGACATCGCTTGATGCTTTGACCCGCGAAGCCATTGCTTTGGCGAATGGTGCGTTGCCCTTGACGGCGGCAGAATCCGAAGTGGCGCGGCAAATGCAAATTTGCAATGCCTGTCGCTATTGCGAAGGGTTTTGTGCGGTCTTCCCGGCCATGACCCGGCGCCTTGATTTTGGCAAGGCTGACATCCATTACCTGGCCAATCTGTGCCACAACTGCGGCGCTTGTTTGCATGCCTGCCAGTACGCGCCGCCCCATGAATTTGCGGTCAATGTGCCGCAATCCCTGGCGGTTGTTCGGGGGCAGACCTATGCCGACTATGCTTGGCCACCCGCATTGGGCGCGCTGTACAAACGCAATGGCCTGACGGTGTCTTTGGCGCTGGCGGCAGGCTTGGCCTTGTTCTTGGTGCTGGTCATGCTGCGCCAAGGGTCCTTGTTCGGTGGTCCTGTGGCCGGTGGCTTTTATGCACTGTTCCCGCACAATCTGATGGTCAGTTTGTTTGCCCCGATCTTTGTGTTTTCGGTATTGGCACTCTCGCTGGGTGTGTGGCGCTTTTGGCAAGAGGTGACACCTGCGACCAGTGGCGCGCCGCTAACCTCACCGGCTGCGGCTGAAGCAGCAAAGCATGCGCTGGAACTCACCTATCTGGACGGCGGTCACGGCGAAGGCTGTCACAACGAGGACGATGCGTGGACCCAATCGCGCAAACGTTGCCACCATCTGACCTTCTATGGTTTTATGCTGTGCTTTGCGGCCACCAGCGTGGCCACGCTGTACCACTATGCTTTTGGATGGTCGGCGCCTTATGCCTTGCCCAGTGTGCCCAAACTGTTGGGCGCGGTCGGTGGTGTCAGTTTGCTGTTGGGCACGGCAGGTTTGTGGCGTTTGAATCTGCAACGGCACCCCATGCATGGCGACGCCGCCCAAAAAACGATGGATCTGGGCTTCATTGCCTTGCTGTTTCTCATCAGTTTGAGCGGCTTGTTGCTGTGGTTGATGGGTGCGACGGTGGGCATGCCATTTTTGCTCGCCTTGCATCTTGGCGCGGTGATGGCGCTGTTCCTGACCCTGCCTTACGGCAAGTTCGCGCACGGCATTTTCAGGACCGCTGCGCTTTTGCGCTTCGCTGTTGAAAAACGCCAACCCAGTCGTTTGGCACTTGGCAGCGACTGAGTCCGTTCACGCCATTGTGGTCGCGCTGGCAGACGCAATCACGCCACCGCCCAAACACACATCGCCGTCATACAGTACGGCGCTCTGACCGGGCGTCACCGCCCACTGTTCATCGACAAAGTCGAGTTTGAAATTGTGGGCGTCTGAGGTGCCCAGAGCGCAAGCTGCATCGGCTTGCCTGTAGCGTGTTTTGGCGGCGTAGTTGCCTGCAGCGGGCGCTTGGCCCGAACACCAGCTGGCATCGTCAGCGGTCAATTGCGGTGAGAGCAACCACGGATGGTCATGGCCTTGCACCACCCACAAAATATTGTTGGCCATGTCTTTGCGTGCCACAAACCAAGGTGTGTGCTCACCAGCGCCGCGCAAGCCGCGCGCTTGCAGCGCTTTCATGTCGGCCCCTTTGGCCTTGATGCCCCCAATGCCCAAGCCCTGGCGCTGGCCCAAGGTGTAGAAACTCAAGCCCACATGCTGACCGATGGTGCGCCCCGTCGGGTCTTTGATCGGGCCCGGCTCTTTGGAGATGTAGCGGTTCAAAAACTCACGGAACGGCCGCTCCCCAATGAAGCAAATGCCGGTTGAGTCTTTCTTTTTGGCATTGGGCAGGCCGATTTCTTGCGCAATGCGGCGCACTTCGGTTTTTTGCAACTCGCCCACTGGGAACAAAGTTTTGGCGAGTTGCGCCTGATTGAGCCGGTGTAAAAAATAGCTTTGGTCTTTGCTTGCGTCGAGGCCTTTGAGCAGTTCATGGCGTCCCGTCGTGGCATTGAGCCGCACGCGGGCGTAATGACCCGTGGCAATCTTTTCGGCACCCAGGCGCATGGCATGGTCGAGAAAAGACTTGAACTTGATCTCTGCATTGCACAAGATGTCCGGATTGGGTGTGCGACCCGCTTGGTACTCGCGCACGAACTCCGCAAACACGCGGTCTTTGTAATCGGCCGCAAAGTTGACATGCTCGATTTCTATGCCCAGCACATCGGCTACGGCGGCCGCATCCACGAAGTCGATGTTGGACGAGCAGAACTCGCTGTCATCATCGTCTTCCCAGTTTTTCATGAAGATGCCAATCACCTCATAGCCTTGCGCTTTGAGCAAATGAGCGGTCACTGCGGAGTCCACGCCGCCGGAGAGTCCGACGACGACACGTTGTTGGGTCATAAGCCCAATTATCCCTAACCAACGATTGAATACATTTGCGCTACGCGAAAGACTTAAAATCCGTGGACACCTATGGAACAACTCGCTCAATTTCACAAAAACATCAAGACGCTGTTGGCCGATACGGGCAACGGCATCGTGACGGTGACGCACAGCGGCTTGGCCATGGTGGGTCTGGCTGTGTCGGTGTGCGTGGTGGTGTTGGCCCTGCGGCCTGATTACTTGGCCGAAGGCGAGGCGTATGTTTACAACTGGCTGCGTGAGCGCCATGTCAGCTTGTGGTGGATGCCCGAGAACGCGGTGGACAGGGTCACAGCCGCTGACCTGTCGGCCCTGCCCAAGTCGCAGGCCGAAGTGGCCATCTGGTTGGCCCGCAAATACCGGGTCGCGCCTGAGCCGTTGGGCGCACTGGTGGCTGAAGCGCATGTGTTGTCAGGGTCGTCCAAATTGCCTGCCCATTTAATTTTGGCGGTGATGGCCATTGAGTCAAATTTTCACCCCTACGTTCAGAGCAAAGCGGGTGCGCAAGGTTTGATGCAGGTGATGCCCAAGGTGCATGCCAAACGCTACGAAGAATTTGGCGGCAAGCTGGCGGCCTTTGACCCGATCACCAACCTGCGCGTGGGCGTGAGTGTCTTGGTTGATTGCATCAAACTCAAAGGCGGGAATGTCGATGATGGCTTGCGGTTCTATTTGGGCGGTGACATCGCAGCAGCAGGGGGTGACGGGTATGTCGCCCGCGTGAGAGCGGAGCAAGTCCACTTGGATGCTGTCGCCGCAGGCCAATCGGTTCCCTTCCCCTAAAGTGTTGCCATGAGTTTTGTCTCGCCCGAGTTCGCGTTGCTGTGCCTGTTGTTTTTCCCTTTGTATTGGCAACTGGTCGACCGCCCCAAGCTGCAACGCGCTTTGATGCTGCTGTCTGGTTATGGGTTGTATGCCACTTGGTCCATGACTTTTGCGGGTGTCTTATTCGCCTACAGCATAGGCATCTGGGCGTTGGGTGTGTGGGTGTCGCGCTATGCCAAAGCGCGCTTGCCCATGGTGTTGGCTTTGGTGCTGTGTGCCAGTTTTTTGGTGTTCTTCAAATACTACGAATTTTTGCGCGCCAGCCTGTCCGATGGGCTCGTGGTTTTAGGCTTTCAAACTTCTTTGCCGCTCATGGACCTGGTCACGCCCATTGGCGTGTCTTTCTTTACTTTCCAGGCGGTGACGTATGTGGTGATGGCCGCCAAGCAGCCTGCCAGCGTGCGTGGCTTGCCCGATGTGCTGCTGTTTTTGTGTTTCTGGCCCACCCTGTTTGCAGGCCCCATCATGCGAGCAGAAAAGTTTTTTGCGCAGCTGGACGCGGGTACGACAGGGCGACCCTTTGAGGTCAATCTGGCCTTGTACTGGATCGTGTTGGGAGCGGCGCAAAAACTGATCTTTGCGACCTGGTTGGGCGATACGTTTGTGGACCCGGTTTTCAAATACCCTGACCAGCAGGGTGGCCTGACTTTGTTGGCCGCCATGGTGGGCTACAGCTTGCAGATCGTGCTGGACTTTGGAGGCTACACCTTGATCGTCACCGGCTTGGCTCGCCTGCTGGGCTATGAATTACCAGTCAATTTCCGTCAGCCGTATTTGGCCCGCAACCTGCAGGATTTCTGGACCCGTTGGCATGTGTCACTGTCCAGTTTCATCCGTGACTATATTTACATTCCTTTGGGTGGTAACCGCTTGGGTTTTACCCGGACCCAATGCCATGTGATGCTGGGCATGCTGGTCAGCGGGGTCTGGCACGGGCCCAATTGGACCTTCGTGGTCTGGGGCTTGCTGCATGGACTTGGGGTGGTGGGGGTTAATTTTTACAGGCAAGCCCGCGGACCTGCTTTGCCTGCTTGGTTGGCACACACACTGACGCTGTTGTTTGTGACTGTGGCCTGGGTTTTTTTCAGAGCCGACACACTTACAGGGGCGTTGAACCTGTTGCAAGGTCTGTGGCATAACGCACATGGTTTTTGGCATGCTGACATCGGACAAGTCATGCAACTGGCGGTCTTTACGGTGGTATTTTTGGTTGTGTGTCGACACGCGTTGTCTTTGCAAACACGGGTGGTGAACGGGATGCAGTCGATGTCGCCTTGGCTGGTGACCGCAGTGATGGCTGTTCTGATTTACCTTGTCGTTGCCTTGGGCCCCAGTGGTGTGCCCGGTTTTATTTATTACCGTTTTTGAAGATATGAAGGTTTCTTTTTCTGTGCGTCAACTGGGCTGGATGCTCTGTGCCGTGGGTCTGATCAACACCTTGCTGTGGTTGGATTCTCTGGACAGCTACCTGGATGCTCGATTTCAGTGGAGTTTGTCGTCCCACCTCCCTGCTGATTGGTTTGAACCGTCTCACCGTTTGGCCGACGGGGTCAGTAACGTGGTGATTCAGGTAGGTCGCCACGCCAAAGAAGTGAGCCAGATTGGGCGGGAAATACCTGCACCATCAGACAAGCCCGTAACGCCGGCCATGCAATTGCCGGTTCGAGCGCTTCCTGCAGGAGAATTTTTACCCAGCTTGGCGGTTCAGCAACTTATTGCTGGCCCGCAAAGAATATTGTTTGCGGGCGACTCCATGATGCAAGGCATTGCGCCCTTGGTCATTCGCGACCTGAGCCTCAAGCACCCGGATTGGCAGATGACCGACCTGAGTAAACAGAGCACAGGTTTGACGTCCAGAAAATACTTTGACTGGCCGCGCACCATTCAACAAGAAATTCAAACCCAGAACCTGACCTTGGTCGTTATCTTTTTGGGCCCCAATGACCCCAGGGACATGTACTTGCCCGATAAACGGGTGTCCTTTGGCAAGCCAGAATGGCTTGAAAATTACGCTGCACGGGTTGACGAAATTCTGGCGAACGCCGTGCAAAACCAGGTGCGCGTGATCTGGCTGGGCTTGCCTGCTATGCGCGAAGAACCCTTGCAGCGTGGTGCGAGGGTGTCCAATCACGTTTTTCACGATCGGGCGCAAGCGTTTGGCACCGATTACTTGGCCACCGAACCCTTGATCGGCATGGTCTCCTTGCCCTTCAAAAAATTCATGCGCGATGAAAGCGGTCGATCTGTGTCCTTGCGGGGAGAAGATGGCACCCACTTCACACCCGCAGGTCTGCACATCATCAAAAAAGCCTTGGTGGAACACATAGAGAAAGCCCAGCCACAATGAAGTTGAAGTTGAACCCGCCGTTGATCCGTGACGCCTGTGTGGCACTGGTCACGGCTTTGTCTTTTGGCGCGGCCATGGCCATCCAGCCCGCACCCGCCCAGGGGCCAGTACCTACTGTGTTGCGTGTGATGACACAGCCAGCGGTGCCGGATCTGCAATGCGCACCGATTTCCCGTGCTGCTGCATCACCGGCCCCTGTAGACCTGGATCCGCGTGAAATTCCAGACGATGAAGATGTGCAAGCGGCATTGAATGCGGCGCGTCATGTTGTCGCTGCTCAATCCATTCCAGATCAGCGCAGCGTAGGGCTTTTGGGGCAAGCCTTGCCCGGCGAGCCGTACCGCGTAGCCGTATGGGGTGACAGCCATTTGGCGGCAGGGTTTTTCACGCAAGAGTTGGTCAAAATTCTCAAGCTCGAGGCCGACCAGGTTCGCACGGCCTTGATCCCTGCCAACATGAACCGCCCCGGCGTGCGGCTGCCTTTGCGTAAAAGCTGTGTATCGCCGCAGTGGCGTTACGAGCCCGCGCATGCCCATGCGGCCGGCGCTGCATCGCCAGGTCCGGGCTTGGTGAATATTCACACTTCGCAGCCAGGTGCCAGCTTGGCCTGGGATCTGCGCAATGCGGCGGGCGTCGCTGAGCTGCGTCAAGTGCGTGTGCTGTACCAGCAAACGGCAGTGCCTTTGCAGCTCGCCATCAGCGTCGACGGGGGCCCCGAGGTGGAGGTGACGCTGTCGGCTGCCGAGGGTCCTGCTGTTTTGGAGTTATCAGGCGATGCACCTCTCTCGGTGGTTCGGGTGCGCTTGGTTTCTGGCGACATGCGTTTGCATGGGCTGGCCTTGCCGGTCAGCCCTTCAACTGCGCTCCAAATGGATGTATTCGGCTTCCCCGGGGCCACGGTGGCCGGTTGGAAACACATGCAGCCTGATTACATGGCCGCATGGTTTGCGCAGACGCGCTACAACTTGGTCATGATGGAATTTGGCACCAACGAGGGCAATGTCAAACCCTTTGATGCCAAGGGCTACGAAGTCAGCTTGCGTGCATCGCTCAAACAAATGCGGACTGTGTTTCCGGATGCAGCCTGTGTGCTGATTGCCCCTGGTGACCGAGGGGTGCTGATCAGACGCTCTGAAAAACTCCGAAATAACCCCTCTGCGAAGGTGCGCAAAAAAAGTGCGAAAAAGCCCTCTGCAGGCAAAGCCCCCGCACGCCAAGCGAACGTCAAACCGAGTCAGGACAGCGTGGGTGGTATGTCTAAAAACCTGTTGCAGTACACCCATATTCACCAAGAAATCGGCCAGATTCAAAACGCCGTGGGGCAGGAAAACGGATGCCGGGTCTGGAGCATGCTCAACGCCATGGGCGGGCAGGGCGGGGCGTACCGCTGGGTGCGTCAAAACCCGCCATTGATGGCGCGTGACTTGATCCATTTCACCGTGCCCGGGTACCAACAGTTGGCGCAGCAGTTTGCCAGGGACATGGGCTGGGAGACCAACCAGTTACTGCCGTACCTCAAGCCTTGACCGAAGGGTCGGTGTACAGCGTGTCCAGGCTGAAGCGCTGCCCCGCCAGGTGGTCCTCAATGCAGCGCAGCACCAGCGGGCTGCGGTGGCGGTCTGCGCTGGCGCGAATTTCTTCGGGCGTCATCCACAGGGTGCGCACAATGCCGGTATCGAGTTTCAAGGCCGGATCGGCCTGACCCACCTCGCCACAAAAGGCAAAGCGGATGTACGTGATGTCTTCGCCAGTGGCGGCCCTTTGAAAGCGCGACAAATACACCCCCACCAAGGCCTCGGGCTTGAAGGCGTGGGCAGTTTCTTCCAGCGCTTCTCTGGCGCAGCCTTCTGTCAAGGACTCCCCGGGGTCCAAATGGCCTGCCGGATTGTTCAGCCGCAAGCCCTCGGGCGTGTGCTCTTCAATCAAGAGGTAACGACCGCCTTGCGCCATGATGGCTGCAACGGTCACATTGGGTTTCCAGCGTAAGTCCATGGTCGAAATTATCACAGCAATTTGTGGCAAATCTGTTGTAAATCAATGCCAATGAGCTTCGTTGCCGATAGGCTTAAAATTCAAGCACAATGCTGTAGGTCAATGTTCGGACGAAACTTGCGGGTCTCTTCACGTGAGTAAGTTCTCAAAAATGGAGAGCGCAGATGCGTATTGGAGTCCCCGCCGAAACCCGTTTTGGTGAAACCCGTGTGGCCTTAACGCCCGAGACGGCCAAAAAACTCAAAGCCCAAGGTCACAGCTTGCATGTGCAGTCAGGCGCTGGCTTGGCCGCCAGTGTGACCGACGAGGCCTACCTCGCGGTGGGCGCTGAAGTGACCGATGCAGCCAGCGCCTTTGCCTGCGACATGGTGCTCAAAGTCAGCGCCCCCACAGACTCAGAGTTGGCGCTGATGAAGTCCGGAGCGGCCCTGGTCGGGATGCTGAATCCCTTTGATGCTGCAGGACTGCAGAGCATGGCCGCAGCGGGATTAACCGCTTTTGCCTTGGAGGCAGCGCCCCGCACCACCCGGGCCCAGAGCATGGACGTCTTGTCATCACAAGCCAACATCGCAGGCTATAAGGCCGTGATGGTGGCGGCCAACCAGTACCAGCGCTTTTTCCCGATGCTGATGACCGCAGCGGGCACCGTCAAGGCGGCGCGTGTGGTGATTCTGGGTGTGGGCGTGGCCGGCTTGCAAGCCATTGCCACCGCCAAGCGGTTGGGCGCGGTGATCGAAGCCTCTGACGTGCGCCCGAGTGTGAAAGAGCAAGTCGAATCCTTGGGCGGCAAGTTCATTGATGTGCCCTACGAAACTGCCGAAGAAAAAGAAGCCGCCGAAGGCGTGGGCGGTTACGCCCGCCCGATGCCGCAAAGCTGGCTGGACCGACAAAAGACCGAAGTCGCCAAGCGCGTGGCGCTGGCGGATGTGGTCATTTCTACCGCCTTGATTCCGGGCCGCGCCGCTCCCGTGCTGGTCACCGCCGAGATGGTGCAAAGCATGAAGCCTGGCTCGGTGATCGTGGACATTGCTGCGGGCAAAGCCGCCGACGGTGTGGCCGGCAATTGCGTGTTGACCGAGGCCGGTAAAACCGTGCAAAAGCATGGTGTGAACATCATTGGCGAGACCAACTTGCCCGCCCTGGTGGCGGCCGATGCCTCGGCCCTGTATGCCCGCAACGTGCTCGACTTTTTGAAGCTGGTGTTCACCAAAGAAGGTGACTTCAAAGTCGACATGGAAGACGACATTGTGGCCGCTTGTCTGATGACGCAGGCCGGCGAAATCAAGCGCAAATAAAGCGCAACAAATAAGGACACATCATGGAAGCCGTATCCCCCACTATCCTGAATTTGATTATTTTTGTTCTGGCCATTTACGTGGGTTACCACGTGGTCTGGACCGTGACCCCCGCTTTGCACACACCGCTGATGGCGGTGACCAACGCGATCTCGGCCATCGTCATCGTCGGCGCCATGTTGGCCGCCGCCTTGACCGAAACCACCTTGGGTCAAACCATGGGCACCCTGGCCGTGGCCTTGGCCGCAGTGAACGTGTTCGGTGGCTTTTTGGTCACCCGCCGCATGCTCGAGATGTTCAGGAAAAAAGAGAAAAAAACCGTGGCTGTTGAGGGAGACAAAGCATGAGCATGAACATCGTCACGCTGCTGTATTTGATTGCCAGCGTTTGCTTTATTCAGGCTCTCAAAGGCCTGTCGCACCCGAC
>CANBWK010000082.1 GCA_947373105.1 Comamonadaceae bacterium
TCTGTGGTGGGTCCTGGCATGTTGCAGATCATTGGCATTCTCAGTCTGGTGCTGGGCATCGGTGGCTCGCGCATCATCCGAAGTGCTGTGGTCACGGCACGTGAAAATATGTACGTCCACGCCGCTCAGTCGATCGGTGCCTCGACCAGTCGGGTGCTGTGGCGCCACCTGTTGCCCAACATCATGCCGCCCATCATTGTTTTGTTCACCACCCGGGTTGGTGCAGCCATCTTGATTGAATCAGGCCTTTCCTTTTTGGGCCTGGGCGTACCGCCGCCAGCACCTACATGGGGCGGACTGCTATCAGGCAGTGGCCGCACCTACATGTTTCAAGGGCCTTGGCTGGCGCTCGCACCTGGTCTTTGCCTGACCGCAGTGGTCTATGCCACCAATGTGTTTGGTGATGCACTACGTGACCTGCTTGACCCTCGGATGCGAGGCTCTAAATGAATGCAGTCCTCACCATGCGATGCGAATATGTTCAGCCCATCTTTTGGCATTTCAACTGATCAATAAGGAGTCGACCCGATGAACCTCTCTAGAACGCACCAAGCTATACGCTCGATCGCACTGACTACCCTGCTCAGTGCTGCATCCCTGGGCGCGGTAGCACAAGCCGAAAAACCACAGTATGGAGGTACGCTGAACATAGGCATGGTCTACGTGACCCTGTCGCCCCTGACCTGGGACCCAGCCGACTGGGCTTGGAAGTTCGGCCAAGACACTGGCTTGATGTACGAACAATTGTTTGCGGCTGACTTGAACAAGTCCATCCGTAAGGGGGGCAAGCATGCCTTTGTCGCCGACTCTTGGCTGCCTTCCGACGCCATACGCGGTGAACTGGCCGAGAGCTGGAAGACGATGGACAACCCCTTCCGGGTGGAAATCAAACTGCGCAAAGGTGTCATGTTCCCTGAAAAGCCCGGCGTCATGAAGGCACGAGAACTGGTGGCCGACGACGTGGTTTACAGCTTCACGCGATTAGACAAAAGTCCCAAAAAGATACCCACCTACTTCGATCATGTCGATAAAGTTGAGGCCAAAGACAAACACACCGTGCTCTTCACTTTCAAGAACTATAACGCTGAGTGGGACTACCGTTTTGGCTGGGGCTACTACTCAGCGATCGTACCCAAAGAAGTGTCTGACGCAGGCGCCGGCAACTGGAAGAATGCGAATGGCACGGGCCCATTCATGTTAAGCGACTATGTCCAAGGCAATGCTGTAACCTTCAGCAAGAACGACCAATACTGGGACAAGGAACAAATCGCAGGCCAATCCTATAAGATGCCCTTCGTCGACAAGATCGTCTACCGGACCATCAAAGACGAGGCCAGTTTCCTGACCGCGCTACGCACTGCTAAATTGGATGTCCTGGAAGGCATTCGTTGGAGCGCGGTGGACGAACTCAAGAAAAATGCGCCAGCCTTGAAATGGAAACGCTCCGTCGACACCGGTGGCACCTTCGTGGCGATGCGAGTAGACACCAAGCCATTCGACGATCTCCGTGTACGCCGCGCTCTGAACATGGCGGTGAACAAGCAAGAAATTGTGCAGCAGTACTACGGAGGCAACGCGGTATTGTTCGGCTACCCGATGCACCCTGACTACACAGGTTACTTCGAGACCTTAGACCAGATGCCCGTGGCCGCACAGGATCTCTTCAAATACAACCCTGACAAAGCCAAGTCACTGCTGGCCGAGGCAGGGCTGGCCAAAGGCTTTAGCTTCAAGGTGCAGGTGTGCTCTTGCAGCCCTGACCACATGGACCTGTTGCCCCTGGTGGCCGCTTACCTTGACAAGGTAGGCGTCAAGATGGAAATCCAGCCTATGGAGTACGGCGCTTTCCTGTCAGCCATGACCACCAAGACCAATGCAGCTGGCTACCTGATGCGCAACGGGCACACCAACCCAACCACCAGTATCCGCAAAAGCTTTGTGACCAAGCAAACCTGGAACCCGTCGCAATACACCGACCCAGAGATGGACAAACGCATGGCGGCCACCTACCTGGAGCGAGATGAGTCCAAGCGCCAACTGCTGATCAAGTTAATGACGCGTGACATTGTCGAGAAAGCACCCTACATATGGTTGCCCACACCCATAAGCTACAGCGCCTGGTGGCCATGGGTTAAGAACTACGATGGTGAGCTGCGCGCTGGCTCTGAGCGGCCCGGCCCGATTCATGCACGCATGTGGGTCGACCAGCCTATGAAAAAGAAGATGGGCTTCTGATTTTTTACTCAATAAAATGACTCGGCACCATGGTTCAGCCCCTGCTCAGCGTTCGTAATCTGGTCACGCGATTTCGCACCAGCCGCGGCACCATTACGGCGGTGAACAATGTTTCCTTTGATGTCGCTGCCGGTGAAACGGTGGCCATCGTCGGAGAATCTGGCTCGGGCAAAAGCGTCACTGCGCTGTCCCTATTGCGCCTGATCCCCGATCCACCGGGCCATATCGAAAGTGGTGAAATATTTTTTGATGGAAAAGATCTGCTGAAGATGAGCGATGCCGAAATACGTGCCGTGCGTGGCAATCGCATCGCGATGATCTTTCAAGAGCCAATGAGCAGTCTGAACCCCTCACTCACCGTTGGAATGCAGGTGGGCGAACCCATCAACCTACACCGCAAGGCGCCTTGGCGCTTGGCGATAGACAAAGCGCGTGATCTATTGGACTTGGTGCAAATGTCCGACACCGCATCAAGGGTAACCGCCTACCCGCACCAGTTCTCGGGAGGCATGAGGCAAAGGGCCATGATCGCCATGGCCTTGGCTTGCGAGCCGCAATTGATCATTGCTGACGAGCCCACCACAGCCCTTGACGTCACGGTGCAGGCACAGATCCTCGATCTGCTCAAAGACTTGGCCGATCGCAACGGCTCAGCGCTGTTGTTGATCACCCACGATCTGGGAGTTGTTGCACGCTATGCCGACCGGGTGGTGGTCATGTACGCGGGCCGAGTCGTCGAATCGGCCCCTGCAGCTGAGCTGTATGCCCGTCCGCGACATCCCTATACCCGAGGCCTGATGGCCTCTGTACCTCGACTGGATGGCGACACCCGTTTGCGTCTCGTGCCCATCGAGGGCCAGCCGCCCGACCTTGCAAGCATCCCCAACGGCTGTGCCTTTGCGCCCCGTTGCAGGCAGGCTATTGAAGCCTGCCTCAACGCGCCACCGGCACTTCGAAATATTGACGAAGGGCACCATGTGGCCTGTATTTTGGATACCTGAGCCATGGCCGAACCCCTGCTCCGCGTTGACGACCTCAAAGTGCATTTTCCAGTCATGCAAGGTGTGGTGCTGAAAAAGCAGGTCGGCACAGTGCATGCTGTAGACGGCATTTCGTTCACTTTGGCGCGCGGTGAGACATTGGGCTTGGTCGGCGAGAGCGGTTGCGGCAAATCCACCACCGGTTTGGCTGTGTTGCGCATGCAAGCAGCAACCTCCGGACGCATCGAATTCGAAGGCCAAGACATTACCCATTACAACAAGGCGCAGATGCAACCCATCCGTCAGCGGCTGCAGATGGTTTACCAAGACCCGTATGGCTCGCTGAATCCTCGCATGAAAGTCAACGATATCATCGGCGAGCCCCTGGTGGTGCACGGCCAAGACACTGACAAGGCAGCGTATAACGATCGCATTGCTGAGCTGATGCGTTGCGTGGGCCTCTTGCCAAACATGGCAGACCGTTACCCGCACGAATTTTCTGGCGGGCAGCGCCAGCGCATTGGCATTGCCCGCGCCCTCGCATTAGAGCCAAGTCTGATCATCTGCGATGAGCCGGTCTCGGCGTTGGATGTATCAATCCAGGCCCAAGTGGTTAACGTACTTCAAGATCTTCAAGAGCGCATGGGGCTGGCCTACCTGTTCATAGCGCACGATTTGTCGGTGGTACGCCACCTCAGCCACCGTGTTGCGGTGATGTACCTTGGACGTATCGTCGAAATTGCCCCCCGCGATGCGCTTTATCAAGAGCCATTGCACCCCTACACACAAGCCTTGATGTCTGCCGTACCGGTTGCCGACCCGGTGGTGGAGCGAATGCGCAAACGCATCATCGTGCAAGGGGAAGTGCCCAGCGCCATGAGGCCCCCATCGGGTTGCCGCTTTCACACACGGTGCCCAATGGCGATGGACCGTTGTAAGGTCGAAGACCCCTTACTCGCTGACCTTGGCCAGGGTCGTGCCGTCGCCTGTCATCTTCACTCGTCGGGGTAGCGTTTATTGATTCAAATACTGTAGGGATTTTGACTCAATGATCCGCAACCACCACACCAAAAGGACGCCGCTGTGGCGATGAGACATCCATGACCATTCAGCTTTATCACTGCACTCGCGCCCGATCGATGCGACCGCTTTGGACTCTGATCGAAATGGGCCTGCCCCATGAACTGATCACAATGCCATTTCCGCCCCGGGTGACAACACGCGAATACCTCAATATCAACCCCTTGGGCACAATACCGTGCTTGGTCGACGGCGATGTCAACATGACAGAGTCGGCCGGCATTTGCCAATATCTGGTCGACCGTTATGGCCCCAGCGACCTGGCGGTGCGCATCGATGAACCTGATTACGGCACTTACCTGAACTGGCTGCACCGCAGCGATGCCACCCTCACCTTTCCGCAGACATTGGTACTTCGCTACACACGACTTGAGCCCGAAGAACGCCGCAACCCACAGGTTGCGGGTGACTACCGACAATGGTTTTTGTCGAGACTGCGCTCATTGGAAAAGGCCACGGCCGAACGCGAATACCTTTGCGCCAATCGATTCACTATCGCTGACATCTGCGTCAGCTATGTGTTGGTGCTGGCGCAGTCGCTCGAGATCAAAGAAGCCTTTACGCCAAATATCCAGCGCTACTGGGACCACATCACTCAGAGGCCAGGTTTTCAGGAAGCCTTCAAGTTATAAAAAACCAAGTCCCTGGTCTTGCGGGTGACAGCGGCTGCCGGTGAGGTCGGTTCAGAATCTCACACATCAACACAAGGAGCAGGATATGGGCATCGCACTGACCAAGCAATCTATCGATTTGGGCATCAATACCACCAACGGCCCAGCCATGCTGGCGTTCTACCGTGACGTGTTGGGTCTGAAGTTCGTTGGCGAGATGGCCATGCCGGGCGGCGGCGTCATGCACCGGCTGCTGTGCGGGGACAGTTTGATCAAACTGCGCGTGATGCCTTCAGAACCCGCCCTGACCCCAGCAGCAGCGGGCGGTATTCAGAGTGCAGCGGGCTTTAGGTACTGGACGATGACCATCAGCAATCTCACTGAGATGGTCAAAGCCTGTACCGATGCTGGCACGCCAGTGGTCGTCCCGGAAAAAGAATTCCGTCCCGGTGTTCGCATCGCGATCGTCACAGACCCTGACGGCAACTGGGTCGAGTTCTTGTCTTTGAGTTGAATTTCTCAGTTACTCTTTAAGCAGCAAGCGTTAGACAACTCCTCCTTGAGAAGCTGGCTGACGCTCCGAAATGGTGATTCTGTGCAGCAAGCGTCTATGGCCTTCATAGCCACCGGTGGCCGCATGGATCAGGCAGCGGTTATCCCACAGCAGCAGCATATCGGCTGACCAACGGTGGCTGTAAACAAATTCTGTTTGAGTCTGGTGATGGAACAGAAACATCATCATGTCCTCAGATTCTTTTTCCGGCCATCCTTCAATGCCCAGGGTATAGCCAGGGCTGACATACAAAGCTGTTCTGCCCGTCTCCGGGTGTACGCGGGCAATCGGTTGCAACTGGGTTTTGAGCGCAGAGTCGTCATAGCGAATGGCCATGGATCGACCCGCCTCCCGGTCTTTTTCTCCATAGGCACCGTCGCGGGCATAACCACGTCGCGCCGAATGAATGCCCATGGCATCACGCAAACGCGACTTCACATTCTCGGGCAAGGCTTCCCAAGCAGCGTACTGATTGGCAAACAAAGTGTTTCCACCCATTGGTGGAATGATGCTGCCAAGCAATGCCGTTGCAGCGGGGGGTGACACCATGAAACTCCAATCTGAATGCCAGGCCTCAGCAAAAATACGGGTCGTCTCACGAGCTTCTCGCCGCACTTGCGCCACATGGGGATGCCCTGGCATGGCTTCAAAGTAAGGATCTTCACCATAAGGACCCATGCCATGAGCAAATCGCTCAAGGTCAGAAATGGAAATAGATTGTTTAGGAATAACAAGCAATTGGTGTTCCAGCCAAGTGCTGCGCAAAGCGGACAATGTTCCCATGTCTAAGGGCTGAGTCAAATCAAGGTCATGCACAACCGCTCCCAAAGGGGCATCTATTTTTTCTACGGTAAATGTGCGGAATTGAGTGTTCATGGCAATGGGACCTGGATTGCAGTTAGAGGGAAGTTGGAATGGGCCTATCTCAACAACTGGGTGGCCTTGCGTAAAAGCTTCATCAAAAAATGCCACAGCTCGAGTCGAGCCTGTTGCCGTATTGATCACCACAATTTTCGCCGACGGTAAATTGAATCAGTGTACAGTTGTCTCACAAACACTGCTTTATTTTGCATAAATGCACAGATGTCCGAACAAATACAAAAATCCGCCAAAGTAAATGCCACCGATTTACTCATGGTACTCATTGTGACTGTTTCATGGGGCATGAACTACCCCGTGATCAAGTATGTGGTGAATAGCTACCCCCCGTCAGCCTTCAGAGCCTATTCTTTGCTGGTGGGATTTTTGTCTTTAGGGATTTATGCGCACATCAAGGGCATCTCCTTGACCGTTGTGCCCCGAGAAAGATGGCCGGTCTTCAAACTCAGTTTATTCAACATGGTCGGTTGGCATCTGCCCATGATCTATGGCGTCAGCATGCTCAATTCAGGTCGTGCCGCTATTATTGGCTACACCATGCCAGTTTGGGCTCTGCTGGCAAGTGCTTTTCTATACAAAGAAAAAATAAATTTCAGATCCCTTGTCAGTATTGCATTAGCCATGTTGGCAACTCTGTTGTTGGCGTGGGGAAGTAGCCAGCAGTGGGGAAATCATCCCCTTGGGGTGGGCATCATGTTGGTTGCGGCCGTGACATGGGGCATTGGCAATGCCATGATGAAAAATTCCAAACTCAATCTCCATGGTGTTGCCCTGACCTTTTGGGCTCTTTTCATTGCTTTTGCATTTTTTTTACTATCAACTGTCACCTTTGAAATAGAACAATGGGCTTGGCCCAATTTTTTACAATGCTTGGCCATCCTTTATGGCGGCATTATTACTTTTGCGGTAAGTTATGTGGCTTGGTTTCATGTCGCTCGAAAACTCTCAGCAGTTTCAAGCGGCCTTTCTATCATGTTAGTACCCGTATTTGGCGTTATAGGGGGTGCGCTCGTTTTGGATGAGTCTGTGACTTACACAGATATTTGCGCACTTTTTTTGATCTTGCTTGCCATGGTCATTGTGCTTTCGCCCAATGCGAAAATCAGCCAATTTTTTAAACGTAAACCACAAGCTTAATGATTTTGAAGGAATACAAATGATTCAAACACGCCATATTTTCAGCATCAAATTGACAGTACCTAGCATCATTGATTTAGGGCAGACTCCTTTGGGTGGCCGCAGAATTGCGCAAGTCAGTGGAGGTGAGTTTTTTGGCGATCGCATCCGGGGTACTGTGGTAAATGCGCCCGGCGGCGATTGGCTGTTAATGCGCCCAGATCAAGTTCTCACACTCGAAGTCCGCTTGACTTTGCAAACAGATGACGGTGAATACATCTATATGTCTTATCGAGGATTAAGACATGGGCCCAAAGATGTTATGGACAAAGTCAACAAAGGAGAGTTAGTAGACCCTTCTTTGTATTATTTCCGTATGTCTCCCATTTTTGAAACTTCAAGTGAAAAATACGCTTGGCTCAACCGCATCATTGGCGTGGGTTCAGGCCGCAGAGAAAGCACTGGGCCTATCTACGAAGTTTATGAGGTGCTGTGATTTCTGAATAGAGGCTAGCGAATGCCGCAAACTGCCTAGACATATATCATTTCGAAATACTTCTTTGAAAGAACGACCACCTTATGCTTTGCATCCAATGTCATCTTGAAGTTATAGAGGGTAAGCGTTTCTGTGCGGAATGTGGAGCAGCTCAATTTTTGAGTTGCCCAAAGTGCAATGCAGCGTCTCCCCTTGGAAAATCTTTTTGCGCAGATTGCGGTACATCGATTGGAAGTCCCCCTCCCTCAATCAAGCAGCCTGAAACGGTACCAACTGCAAAAAAATCAAGTTCTTCTGATGAAACAAAAGAAATCAGCAGTGGTGAACGCAAAGTCATCACCGTCTTATTCGCCGATATCAAAGGGTCGATGGAGTTAATTGAAAATCTGGACCCTGAAGATGCACGCGCCATAGTTGAACCCGCATTGCAATTGATGATCGATGCAGTTCTTCACTATGGAGGATACGTTGTCCAGACAACGGGAGATGGTATTTTTGCGATGTTTGGCGCACCTGTTGTGCACGAAGATCACTCTCATCGTGCACTTTATGCTGCATTGCGAATGCAAGCCGAACTCAAAGCGTATTCAGTCCGTATCAGTGCAGATGGTCATCAACCTATTCAAGGTCGGGTTGGCGTTCATACAGGCGAGGCGGTGGTTCGCCCAATTAAGCTCGGTAATGGCCAAATCGAATATACCCCCATAGGACACTCAACCAGCTTAGGCGCCCGTCTTCAAACACTGGCCCCTGTAGGCTCGATTGCCGCCTCAGAAGCTATTCGCCAACTTTGCGAAGGCTCTTGCGAATTCAATGATTTAGGTCTAACGAAAGTCAAGGGGGTCAGCGACTTAGTGAAAGTATATGAAGTCACAGGTTTAGGTAAACAACGCACAAGGATGCAGCGGTCTGCGGGTCAAGGCTTCTCCAAATTTGTGGGTCGGGCACGTGAGTTAGATGCTCTCAGACACGCGATAGAACAAGCACAGACTGGCAGCGGTCAGGTTGTCGCCATCGTTGCAGAAGCGGGCACAGGGAAATCCCGTTTGATCTTGGAATTAATGGCTGACATCCGATCAACGACCAAAGTGCTTGAAACCTCTTCGGTATCGCACGGAAAAACCTCTTATTGCTTGCCAATAATTGAATTGCTGCAATCCTATTTCGGCATTGAGGCGCAAGATAATGAGCACAAGCGACGTGAAAAAGTAACGGTAAAGATTGAAAATCTAGACCCTCAATTAAAAGATATACAACCCTACTTGCTGGGCTTATTAAACCTCAATGGCGAAGACGATGCGTTACTTCAGATGGATGAACGAACTCTCCAGTTGCAGACATGGGAGAGCCTGAAGCGCTTGCTCGTGCGGGAATCGGTCAACCAGCCTCTCACATTGATCTTTGAGGATTTACATTGGATTGACGATCAAACACAAGAATTTCTAAATCTTCTGGCTGACAGCTTAGGGACTGCAAAAATTTTGCTGATTGTGAATTACAGACCCGAATACGTTCACCTATGGAACAGCAAATCCTACTTTACCCAAATTCGCCTAGACCCTCTGGGGGATGCCACTGCAAAGGAAATGCTCTCAGCAATGCTGGGTGACAATTCACAATTATCCGATCTCAAGCGCCTTATTATTGAGAAGTCCAGTGGTACACCATTTTTCATGGAAGAGATGGTGAAGGCATTGTTTGATGATGGAACCTTAGCGCGTGACGGTAACGTCGTATTGACCAAAAAACTAGATGAATTAGACATACCTTCTTCTGTACAGGCGATTCTTGCAGCGCGGATTGACAAGCTGCCCGCACATGCCAAAGACATATTGCAAACTCTTGCGGTGATTGGCAGAGAGTTTTCGATATCACTGATTTCGGCAGTTACAGCCATTTCACTGGATAAGCTTGAGAAACAGCTCAAAGAACTCCAGTGGGGTGAGTTCATCTATGAAAAACTGATCTCAGGCGAAAAGGGCTACATCTTCAAGAGTGCCTTGACACAAGATGTTGCTTACAACACTTTATTAATTGAAAGGCGGAAAGTATTGCATGAACGAATTGGAGCCTCCATTGAAGCGGTTTATTCCATTTCGATTGATGACCATATCGCCGCCCTAGCCTATCACTATGGACGCAGCAATAACATTGACGCGGGCATGCAATATTTAACCCATTCGGGTCGGCAAAAATTGATGGAAGCCAGAAAAAATTCTGAGCTTGTTTCTCACAAACCTTTTATCAAGTCCGAAAATCCCGAGGTCACTTCAGCGACCGATGTTAAAGCTGCCACGCTTGATTCTGTGGAATCGATTTGGCGCTATCCCGTCAAATCTATGGCGGGAGAAAAAATTCAGTCGGTATTTGTGTCCGAGAATGGGTTACTTGGTGATCGGGTTTACGCTTTTGTGAACGAAGAGTCCAACCGAACAGCAGTGGTGCGCAAATGGGCAGAGAGTTTATTGAACTATCACCCCCATTTCGTTTCAGAACCAGGCCCTGGTTTACCGATACCCCCATTGCAAATAGCAATGCCTTCAGGTGAGTTGCTCTCCACAGAAGACTCGGATCTCGAAGATAGAATTTCGGCAGTTTTCGAACGCAAGTTAAAACTCATGACCACAGCCCCACCCGGCCTTCTGATTGAAGTCCCTATGGGTACTTTGGGTGGCGCGCTAAGTGAAGTTACAGAGTTTCCTCTGGCCGGCGGCGCTCCAGCAGGTGCTTTTTTTGACTACGGATGCCTGCATCTGATCGCATCTTCAACACTGAAGCATTTTCAAAAGATGTACCCTAAGGGGCGTTTTGATGAGCGAAGATTTCGGCCTAATCTGGTCATCCGTTCAGACACTGAACCATTTATTGAAAATTCGTGGGTAGGCCGAACGATCAAAATTGGTGACACGTTAGTTCTGCGAGTCAGTATTCCTTGTCCTCGCTGTATCAGCGTGACCTTGGCACAAGATGATCTACCCCGAGACCCCAGCATTCTTCGGGCTATAGCGGAACAAAACATGTGTGATCTCGGCGACTTTGGCACTCTTCCCTGTGCAGGCGTTTACGCGGAGGTAATTGAAGCAGGTCACATTCGCTGCGGCGATACGTTGCGCTTTGTGGAATGAAAAACTTACAGACGTCTTGGCGGTGCGTAACTGTTCGGCTATTTTCAGTTTTATCAGCCCGCTTTAGCAGGTCGATGCAAGGCACAAATTTTATTTCCTGAGGGGTCACGAAGGTATGCAAGATTCAACGCACCAAACGGCCCTTCTCTTAGCCCAGGCGGGTCTTCACATGATGTTCCACCATTGACAATACCCGCAGCATGAAAAGCCTGCACCTGCTCTGGTGTCTCAGCCAGAAATCCAATTGTTCCACCATTTGCATGGGTTGCAAGTTGCCCATCAATAGGTTTTGTAATTGAGAATGTGCCTTTTGAACTGCGGTAGAAATAACGCGATTCGTTATTGATAACGCCTGGTGCAATGCCCAAAGTCCCTAGAACGGCGTCATAAAATTTTCTTGATGCCTCTAGATTATTGGCACCGATCATTACGTGACTGAACATTTTTTCCTTTGATTACTAATTGAAATTGGCCATAACAAAAATGCTTCTGGATGTGGTTAATTTATGGCCTATTCATAGATCATAAGAACGATCTTAACTCCAACGCACAACAAATTTGTACAAAGCAAAAAAAGATGGGATGATAAACAACTCTGTTATTTTGGAGATGTCCCATGCGCTTGACTCAATTCGCTTGCGCCGACTTGACTGATGACCATTTACGGCGTGACTTGAACCTGTTAACACACATTGCCACCCCAAAATTAACGCCTGCTCCAGCGCTGATATGAAAGTCCCTAACATGCGTCCCTTGTTCATGCTACTGCAATTCGGGTTGGCCCTGCTGCTGTCTCTAGGCCAAGCAGCATTCGCGCAGAAGTTTCCCGAGCGCCCTATCACCCTGCTGGTGCCCTATGCCGCAGGAGGACCCGCAGACCAGCACATGCGTGCGCTTGTCGAAGATGCAGGTCGTGCGCTGGGTCAGACAGTCGTGATCCAAAACGTACCCGGAGCCAGCGGCACTAACGGCGCGTTGGCATTAACCAGAGCGGCAGCTGATGGCTATACGCTTGCTCTATTGCCGTCCACCCTGTACCGCGAGCCGCACATGACGACCGTCAAGTACGACCCACTGAGTAGCTTTGCTTACATCATTTTGATGTCCGACTACACGCAAGGCTTAGCGGTAAGAGCGGATTCACCCTGGGCCAACTGGAAGGATTTCGTAGCCGACGCCGCGAAGCGCCCTGGCAGGCTCAACATTGGTGTCAACGGCATCATCGGCACACCGCGAATCGTCATGGAAGAGGCCGCAGAGGGATCGGGTGTGCAGCTCAACATGGTGCCCTTCAAGGGCGACTCAGAGATTGCGGCTGCGCTACTGGGCGGTCACATCGATGCGGCGCCGCTGTCGGGTATCGCATCACCGCACATCGTGGCGGGCAAAATGCGCTATCTGGTAGTGCTCACCGAAAAACGGGTGAAGCGGTATCCGGATACCCCGACGCTCAGGGAAACAGGGACCGAAGTCTGGATGAGTTCGCCCTACGGGATCGGCGCACCGGCAGGCACCGATCCGGTGAGATTGAAATTGCTGCACGATGCCTTTCACAAAGCACTTGATGGCGCGGCGAGCTTGAAGACTATGGAGCAACTGAACCAGTTGATGGTCTACAAGAACCAAGACGATTACCGCGCCTTCGTGGTCGATACCTTCGCAAAGGAAAAAATTCGCGTTGGCAAATTGCGTCAACGTGGCCTGCTGGAATAGTGATTGGCAAGACGCTGTGAATGCCTGCTTACAGGCCTCGCAAAATAATTCACTTAGCGTCTTCCCAAATGCGTCCCGACATTTGCTGCTGCGAAGACATTGACAGGAAATGCTATGGGCTGGGCGTCATTGCCGGCACCTAATGCCAGCATGCCTGCATGGATATGGTCGTCATCTTCATCATGCGAAGTCGCATGTCCTTGAGGATCGGACCCTGACGCATAAACATCCCCTGCCCCGGCCTGCGCCATGATCAGGAATCGCGCCCTCTGCGCTCGCGCGCAAGTATTGAGTACGCGCATCGCCCGGTCTACAACCGGTTGACCACTCACAAACGGATGGGTAACTGACGTGCCTGCCGCACGGGCTTTAAGCTTGGCCACCGTGCCATCAAAGCCAGGGTGATTACTCAAAGGAACGTCGATACCCCATTTCGCCGAAAGTTCGCGCATCCTTTCGGTTTGCGCGATATAGCCGTCCAGACGACCCATATCGCGGCCAAAGTTGAAAGAAGTGCCCCCCCAGATCATGGCCTTGTGCACACGGCCACCGTCGCGCACGTCGAACACTGGCGAGATGGTGCCAAGGGTGTGACCGGGAGTGATCATGAAACGCACCGTGGTGTCGCCCAAAGTGAGGGTTTCGCCATCATGCACGGCAATGTCGCGTTTGGGTGGGCGGTCCCACATCTTGGAGTCAAACTCAAGACCGGTTTCCATCATCTTCCAATCAATTTCACTGGCCACTACGCGTGCGCGATAGCGCTCGGCAATCATCTGCGCACCTCCGTAATGGTCGCCATGCCCGTGCGTAACGAGCACATAGCGGATCTGCGCAGGATCCAGCCCTAGGCGACGCATACCACCTTCGATAAGGTCGGCAGCCTCATTCGTATTGTTCAGCGCGTCTATCAAGATCAGGCCCTCGCTCGTCTTGAGAACCCAAGCGCTTACCCATGCCGACCCCACGTAGTAAAGGTTGTCGAAAGCCTGTCCGGGTGCAGGCGGCGGTTGGTTGATGAGCTTGGACAAGGACTCATCCATTGCAGCGCTAGGCACGGCCCGAACGGCAGGTTGCGGACTGCAAACTGGCATGAGGAACTTCAAGTCCTCTCCAGCGATACGGCGGGCATCGTCCACATACTGATCCACCGTGACTTGCGTCGGGGTGACAGTGGTACAAGCGACAAGTGTGGCCAAGGCTACCCCACTTAGGTAAGCAGTTCGGATCATGATGTCTCCTATTATTTAAGTTGTCATGCTTAGGCCGGCAAACAGCCTATGTCCTCAATTCTTCAGTTTAACGGAAACCACTGACTTCGTGTATTAACACAAGGCATTCGCACAGATATGAACCAAGACAATATCACCGAGTGAATTTTTTCAACAAATGAAGCAACCAGCGTATCAAGGGTTTTCACTCCTATTGACCCCCAAACTCTCTGTACAGTGGTCAATATCAGTATGATTCCAAGTCCCGTGATGGCCATTTGGTGGCTTGTTGTGGTGTTATTGATTTTGGGAATTAATTGGCTGCCATCAAAAAATAAGTGGTCATTGATGACTCCCAAAAAGTTAAAACGGAGACACTTTCATGTTCAAGAAAATAACCTTTTCAACGCTCATTGGAGCTGCTCTAATGGCTATGACAGCCATCCAAGCACAGACCGCTTTTCCTGCCAAAGCCATTCGCATCATTGTGCCTTTTGCGGCCGGGGGTACCTCTGATATCTTGGCGCGCTCGTTGGGCCAGAAGTTGACTGAATCCTGGGGTCAGCCGGTGCTGGTTGAAAACCGGGTCGGTGCAAACGGCAATGTCGGCGCTGATTATGTTGCGAAATCTGCACCTGACGGTTACACCTTGTTGCTCTCAGACGTGGGCGCCTTGGCGATCAACCCGAGCGTCTATCCCAATATGCCGTATGACCCTGTTCGCGATTTTTCACCTGTTGGCATGGTGGCCTATTCACCCCATGTTTTTGGCGTTCACCCCTCGGTTCCGGTCAACAGCGTGAAGGAGTTGATTGACTATGCCAAGGCAAACCCAGGCAAGCTCAATTTCGCCATCTCAGGTACAGGTGGAGCACCGCATCTGGCAGGAATTTCCTTTGCCCAGCGCACCGGCATCAATTGGGCCTACATTCCTTACAAGGGAGGCTCCCAAGCCGTGGCCGATGTGGCAAGCGGTCAGGCCAATGTGATTATGAATGGCATGCTCGCCACCTATCCGACCGTCAAATCTGGTCGTATTCGCGCCCTGGCTATCTCAAGCGCGCAAAGGGTGGGGTCTGCGCCGGAGGTGGCCACTATTGCTGAGACTTTGCCTGGCTTTGAGACGGGCTCCTACCAAGGTCTGCTGGCACCCGCTGGAACACCACGCGATGCAATCGCTAAATTAAATGCAGAAATTAGCAGGATTTTGGCTACACAGGAAATGCGCGAAAAACTCGCAGTTCTTGGCACCGAAGTACGAACCGCACAGCCTGAGGCACTGGGCAGCTTTATTGCCAACGAAAAAACACGCTGGGCCCAAGTCATTAAAGAATCAGGCATCAAGTTCGACTGAGTGAATTTCTTTAAGAAATTACTTTTTTAACCCGTTTGGGCGACATCGGTAGATGATTCAATCGTTTTCCTGTCAGCTGAAATATTGCGTTCGAAATAGCTGGAGCGATAGGTAAAACACCAATCTCTCCCATGCCCGTTGGTGGAGCGCTGGATGACACAATGCGTGTATGAATTTCAGGCATGTCGCTCATTCGCAGAACAGGGTAATCATTGAAATTAGACTGTACAACGGCACCTTTTTGAATATTGAGTTCTTCAATTAAAGCCAATGACAAACCATATACAGCTGCACCTTCAAGTTGTGCCAAAACATTATCGTGTTGTATCACTAAGCCAGGATCAACGGTCAACCAGATTTGATGAACTTTGATTTTTCCAGAACTTTTATTGAGAGAGACTTCGACAATACCTGCTGAAAAGGTGCCGTGGTATTCACCCAAAGCCAAACCCAAGGCACGACCTTGGCGGGGCTTTTTCCAGTCGGCCATTTCTGCAACCGCTTGAAGAACCGCTTGCGCTCTTGGTTCTTGTTGGGTCAAGTCAAGTCGCATAGCGAGTGGATCCATATTGCGGGCAATTGCTACTTCGTCAACAAAACACTCAACTGCAAATTTATTGTGACCCGAACCAATGCCACGCAAAGGTTGAACGCGCATGCCACGGATTTCTCGTACGCCCTCCGCCATGACATTGGGTACGTTGTAGTACGGGATATCCATTCCGTTCCAACCAATATAGTCTCGACCTCCGCGGGCAGTAAATCGGGGCGGTGCAGCAATTGCATCCACATTTTCTGCAACGATTCGATGATGCCAGCCTACCAATTGACCTTGTGAATCCAAAGCCGCTTGCATGCGATGAAATGTCATCGGTCGAGGACGTGCAGCGGCCATATCGTCTTCGCGACTCAAAATGAGTTTGACAGGTTTTTTAATGGCATTCGCAATCACAACGGTTTGTGCAACGATATCTGCTGCAATTCTTCTTCCAAAACCACCGCCAATGAGTTGTTGGTTAATTCGAATTTTGTCGGGTGTAGT
>CANBWK010000083.1 GCA_947373105.1 Comamonadaceae bacterium
TTCGCATGTTTCAAATACAGTCGATTGGACTTTGTCGGTTGTGGCCCCATCTATAACAACTCTCCAGCTATCGCCAGAAACTTCGTTGAATCTCTCAGGCCTGTCTCTGGCCAATCCAACTGCGATTTCGACGATGGATGTGGCGCACACTTCAAGTCTGGATACTTTGACTTTGAAAATGTCGGATCTATTGTCGCAGTCATTGAGTACAAGCATTGCGAACATGCCTGTCGTAAACACGAGTGGGGTAGCTGACAGTCTTTTGACCTTGCATGACCTGATGAGTGCAACGGGGGGAGTGACTCATTTACAGGTTGACCTTCCTAATCTCATGGGCACAATGGGGGGTGTGGATCCCATGGCTGACTTGTTGGCATACCAATCGACAGTGATGACGCATTAATTTTTGCAAGGGTTTACTTTTCAATGGGCTCAGGCAGATGGGGTTACAGCAGGTTAGAGAAGGCGCCCTTTGGGCTCCTTCTTAGCTTGGCGCTTGTCACTTTTGGCTGCCATGCTGATCCCTTGATTGATCTGACCATATTTAATCCACCAGGCATTGAGCAAAGAAAAATTCAAGAGCCTGTCATGGAGTGGATTATTCAGCAGCAGCCATCGCAATACTGTGCGAGAGTGAATGTGAAAGATGGTTTTGTTTCGCGACCAGAAAGCTGTGTTTATTGGAAGTTAGCCGAAAAAAGATGTGTTGTCGTTACATCATCTTTGACTTCACATTCTGAGCTTGGACATTTGTTCGCAGCTTGCTTGCGGGGAGGCTTGCCACCGTGAATGCCGTCAAATTCAGAATTTTCATAAGCTTAGCCTGCATCATCGCAACGCTTAATTTGACAGCGTGTGTCACTTTCACGCCTCCGGCTGTAGATCTAGTTCGATTTGTTCCTGCGGAGCCTGTTAAAAGAAATATTCTTGAACCTAAAGTCAAGTATTTGGTCAGACCCGATGGGTATGAGTATTGCGCACGGATCACAGGTTTACCTGTCACTCCGACATCAAGGCCTATGGCTTGTGCTTTTTGGAATACCAAACGAAAGGAGTGCTCTATCGTGACACCGATAGAAACAGGATTTAATTATCTTGGGCACGAATTGAGACATTGCTTTGAGGGCGCTTTTCATGACTAGATCGCGTCAAACCGTGTTGATCGATCTCGAAAAAAGACGGACTTTAAAGGCAGGGTTGTTTCTGGGCTTGACTGGGTCTGTCGTGAGTGGAAACATCATGGCTGAAAACGCCGCCCTGACCGTGGGTTTTCTCAACAACTACTTGCCCTACAGTTTTGTGGACGCTCAAGGTCGCCTGAAGGGTTTTGATGTCGATGTGGTTACCCGATTGGCAGAGGTCATGTCGGTCAAGTTGGATATCGTGACAGAAGGCCTGGCAAAGTTGAACAAAAAGCTCAAAATTGGAGAGGTGATGTTCATTGGCAATCAGTTGTTGGCGACGCCGGAAAATAAGCGTGAATACGACTTCGTCAAACCCTATGCCTCCATTCAGATGGTCAGTGTTGTGCATGAAGAGGACAACAGAGATTTTTTGAGTTTGGACGATTTCTTTGGGAAAAAACTAGGTGTCCTGACAGGTACGGGTGTAGAAGAGCAGGCGAAAAATGTGATCGGTAAGTCTGTGATTTCTTATGAACGTATTGAAGATGCACTTCAGGCGTTGGCTCAAAAGAAGTTAGATGCTGTGTTGGAAGAAAGTTTGATCGTCGAGTACTTTATTGAACGTGACAATCTTCCTGTCAAGGTTGCCGCCCCTTTTGCTTCACCTGTTAACGTGGGTCTGGTGGTCAATAAAGCAAATAAAGCAATGCAAGCAAAACTGAATCAAGCCGTTCAAACGATCTTGAATGACGGTTCATTCAAGCTTATTTCAAATCGATGGTTTGGCTACGATGTCAGTCGTTCTCGCGTAGGACACGCAGCAGGTTCTTGATTGAAATCAATACTTCTTATGTGATCAGTACAACTCACCGCTGAAAAACTCATATTGAGTGCCATTACCATCGAAAGTCATGGCGATGAGTTCTGGCAATGTTTCACACCCCATCTTTTCAAGTACACGGCTGCGGTGCAACTTGACGGTTGCTGCAGCCGAACCTTTGATCTCTGAAATCTCTTTGTTGCCATAGCCTCGAACCATGAGCCGACAGATCTCTTGTTCCTTTTCGGTTAAGCGTTCAAAGCGTTGTTTCATGCCCAGACTTTTGACCAATTCTGACTGTGAGTGACGGTCCTTATCAAGCGCTTTTTCAATGGTGGAAAGCAAAACTTCCATTCCAAAGGGTTTGAGAAGAAAGTCAATCGCTCCTAACTTCATGGCCTCAATGATTTCAGAAGGCTGGCTTTCGCCGCTGATGAAGATGATGGGTGTGTTGCGGCCCATCTCTACCAGTTTTTGTTGCAGGGCAATGCCGGGCATATCAGGCATGCGCATGTCCAACAAAATCACAGAAGGTGAAATCGGCAGTGAGTCATGCAAGAAGGAGGTGGGTCCGTCGAATGTTTGCACGGAATACTGGGAAGATGTCAGCGTAAATGACAAACTTCTGCAAATTGATGGGTCGTCATCAATCAAGTAAATGTGACCTTTGAAATCTTCTAAATTCATAAAGCTAGCTTAAGGCAGTTTTCTTGAATTGGAATACGCCATTTGGCGTATATGAAAACTGCTGAAATAGGAAATCGCTTTATATTTGAATACCTATTTATTCAGTACCAGATCTATTTGGGTTCCCTTGAAGGGTTCATGCATATTGCTTGCTTTCAAGTTGGCACCGAGTTTGCGCAAAGAGTGCCAAATCCAAATGAGTTTGTGTGTCCATGCCTTGTCGTTGAGCAGGGGGGGCTGAAATTCAACGTCACAGGTATTGAAAAAGTGCAAGGCTTGTGCATTCATTTGGAGTGGAAGTTGAATGCGTACTGCAATTTTGTCCAAGGGCAATTCAGCAGAAAACAAGCGCACCAATATGGTGGGTCTCAAGGCTGCTTGCTGAGGGTATTGGGTTGTTGGCGTGAAATGATTCGTTTGCAAAAATGCCGGTGAAAGCATTGTCAGCAAGACTTGGAACAGGGCCGTTTTATTGACATGAACCCATCGGGGAAAATAATCTTCGATGAACATCACATTCATGAAAAGTCTGTCTTGACTCTCTGAGAGGTTATTCAAAATTTGAACTACTTCTGAAAGCAACAGATTGGCATCCAGCACTTGAATGTCGTATTGCGTCTGGCGCATCATTTCGCGTGTATCAGAAACAACCTTGGCAACGCGGTCAACATCGCCAAGAACGAAGCGCAGTTGGTGCTGATGTTCACTGGCGGGCTGGATACGCTCCAAAGTCTCCAGCACCATGCGTATCGCTGTCAGTGGTTGATTGATGTTGTGTGCGATTCGGGCGGCAAAAGATTCGAGTTGTTCGGCTGCCAATGTGTCCACGATAGATTGAAGCAACTCACTGCGTTCTTGCACAGTTTGAGTCAATTGCTGATTGGAAACTGCCAAGCCGATGCGATGAAGCTCCGCTTGACTTAACCTGATACCCAGATAGGTAAAGTGGGCCAGGATTCCTGAAATAAGCATGAGCGTGAAACAAAGCCAATCCAGTGTCACGGGATCTGTGATTTGGAGGCGGTTATTGAGCAAAGTCGCGGCCGCATGGAAAATGGACAATCCTGCAAGAATTTTCCAGCACCTTGATAAAGAAATGATGTAACGAACAGGCGGCAAAGTCCGGCGGACTTTCGTTGTCAGCTTGATCAAATAAATCAAGGTTGAAGTGAAGAGCGCGTATTTCAAGATCAAGGATGCATTGTCGAGTTGTTGGTGACGCATCCACTCAAACACCAGCATCATCAAAATGGCGGCCATGACCCAAGCGGTTAGCCATCGCTTGGAAAATTGACTTTCAATCAAATAACGCAATGACAAGGCGCTGAAAAGAAAGGACAGCCACTGCAAAGCATTGGCGACTGAATAGGCTAAATAACCGGGTAATTCAGTGCGAAATCCTCTGAGCGTGATTTCTATGTCAGCGCTGGACCTCATCATGAACATGGATGGTAAGTCAGGCCTGAATCCAGTCAGCAAAATGGCGCCACCGGAGAACACGCAAGAGAAAATCCATGTGCGCCCCGATCTGTCAATTTTCCCAGGGAAAAATACGTGAATTAACGCGGCAGTGATCAACATCAAAATGCCGTTAAATACAAATACGGACTGAAGCGTGAATAAAAGCATGGCGATGCAGTCGGAGGACGTCTCAAATGAGGGTCATTTGTTCAATAATCTAAATTGTCCCCCCCTTGTTGGTTGGCGTATATACGCCAATTGGCGTATATGAATTCAGTAAACTCAATGAATATGAGGATTCCACCACCGTGAAGACGCCCTTGCTGGCCCCGCCGACCTTGCCGACAGATGTTGATGCCATTTTGTTGCTTGCTGCGCAGTCCCTTTTCGATGCATTCGCCAGTGCGAGTGAGGGCATGCTGTTGGTCGATAAGTCGGGGCGTGTGGTCTGGATCAACGATCAGTACCGTCGCTATTTACCTGCATTGGGTTTTCAAAGTGAGGCGGAGTTTGTCGGTCATTCGGTGTCCTCCGTGGTGCACAACACGCAGATGGACAAGGTGATCGAGTCGGGTAAGCCTATTTTTGTGGATCTGCTCACCAACAAGGCGGGCACTTTTGTGGTCAGTCGATTTCCTTTGAAAGATGCCTTGGGTGAAGTCATTGGTGCTTTGGGCATCGTTCTTTTCGATCAACCAACGTCCGACCTCCAGCCTTTGATGGCTAAATTTGCTTTACTGCAACGTGATTTGGACGAAGCCCGTCGAGCCTTGGCTGAACAACGGAAACATTTACAGCCAGGCCCTCGGCAAGCCAAGCACACCTTTGCAAGTTTTATGGGGGCCAGTGCCGCCACGGTGGAAGTCAAACGACAAGCCCGAAGAGCTGCGCAATCGAACAGTCCTGTTTTGCTGTTGGGTGAGACCGGCACGGGCAAGGAACTTTTGGCGCATGCAATCCATGCCGTGTCAGTGCGTGCCAGCGGACCCTTGGTCAGTGTGAACATTGCGGCCATTCCTGAGAACTTGCTGGAAGCTGAATTTTTTGGCGTGATGCCCGGCGCCTACACAGGAGCTGATCGCAAAGGGCGAGATGGCAAATTCAAACTGGCCGATGGCGGTACGCTATTTTTAGATGAAATTGGTGATATGCCCTTGGTGCTGCAGGCCAAATTGCTGCGCGCATTGCAAGAGGGCGAGATTGAGCCCTTGGGCTCGAACCGCTTGGTGTCTTTCGATGTGCGCATCATTGCGGCAACATCGCGAGACATGGCGGCCTTGGTGCGAGGAGGACTGTTCCGTGAAGATTTGTATTACCGACTGAATGTGTTGCCCATCCGGGTGCCGTCTTTGCGCGAACGCGCCAGCGACATACCGGGTCTGGTCGAGGTGTTGAGTGAAGAGTTGGCCATCCAAAATGGTGTGCCTCCAACCGATTTGACTCCCCAGGCATTAGATTTACTGGTGGCTCAGCAATGGCGGGGTAATGTGCGGGAGTTGCGCAATGTCCTCGAACAAATCATGCTGCGCAGCGACACCCCGCGCATCGGGGTAGAACTGGTAGAGCAAATTTTGAAAGAGTCGGGCATCACTGAAATATCGCCGTCAGTAGCGCTTCGAACCTCGCAATCTCCCATGCCCTTGGTCAGTGGCAACCCTATCGTCCCTTTGGCGCAGCAAATTGCCGAACTGGAAAAAGCAGCCATCATCCAAGCTTTGACTGTGGTGCAGGGTAATAAATCTGCCGCAGCCCAACGCTTAGGGATTTCGCGCGCCAAGCTTTATGAGCGCTTGACCCGTCTCAATTTAGTCTGACTGAATACGATACATGTGTATTTTTTTAATGCGCTAAGTGTCTTATTTACAGACAACTCGGGTTCATGCGGATGGTATTTACCCCTCCAACGCAATCAAATCATGGGCAGAACAGCTGTAAAGCCCCTGGCACAGCTTGTGCAATGTTCAGTGTGAACCGATCAACGAAGGAGAATCTTGTGAATCGTCAAAAACGCACCCCAATGGCCGCTTTGGTCGCCGTGGCATTTTGTGCTTCTGCCTCTGTGCTGGCCCAAGACATCAAAATCGCCCATATTTACAGCAAAACAGGCCCTTTGGAGGCCTATGGCAAACAAACGCAAACCGGATTAATGATGGGTTTGGACTACGCCACCGGCGGCACCATGACGGTCAACGGGCGCAAGATCGTGGTGATCGAGAAGGACGACCAGGGCAAGCCTGATCTGGGCAAGAACCTGTTGGCTGCGGCTTATGGTGACGACAAGGTTGATTTGGCCGTGGGCCCTACAGCTTCCCCGGTCGCTTTGGCGATGCTGCCTGTTGCTGAAGAGTACAAAAAGATTTTATTGGTCGAGCCCGCTGTGGCCGACTCGATTACGGGTGATAAGTGGAATAAATACATCTTTCGCACTGGCCGCAACAGCAGCCAGGACGCCATCTCCAATGCCGTAGCGGTGGACAAGGACGGCGTGAGTATCGTCACCATGGCGCAAGATTCGGCCTTTGGGCGTGACGGGGTGAAGGCTTTCAAAGAAGCACTCAAAAAATCCAAGCTGGTACACGAAGAGTACCTGCCGCCTGCGACCACCGACTTCACTGCCGGTGCCCAGCGCATGATCGACAAGCTCAAGGGCCTGCCGGGCCGCAAGATCATTTTTATCATCTGGGCCGGTGGCAATCCGTTCAAGATCGCTGACATGGATTTGAAGCGCTATGGCATCGAGATCGCCACGGGCGGCAACATTCTGCCTGCGATGGTGGCCTATAAGCAGTTTCCGGGCATGGAAGGGGCCGCTTACTATTACTTCGGCATGCCTAAAAACGTGGTCAACGAAGCCTTGGTCGCCCGACATTACAGCCAATTCAAATCACCCCCAGACTTCTTCACAGCGGGTGGTTTTTCTTCGGCCATGGCCTTGGTCACAGCGCTGAAAAAAACCAATGGCGACACCAGTGCCAACAAGTTAATTCCTGCAATGGAAGGTATGAGCTTTGATACCCCTAAAGGTAAGATGACTTTCCGCAAGGAAGACCATCAGGCCATGCAAAGCATGTACCACTTCAAGATCAAGGTGGACCCTGCTTTTGCCTGGGGTGTCCCCGAGTTGATTCGCGAAATCAAGCCTGAAGAAATGAACGTGCCGATCCGCAACAAACGCTGATGCTTGAAACCCATAACCTGACCGTGCGGTTTGGCGGTCATGTGGCGGTCAATGCGGTTTCATGCCGTTTTGAGGCTGGCACCCTGACCGCCATTGTGGGCCCCAACGGTGCGGGCAAAACCACCTTCTTTAACCTGATCTCTGGGCAGTTGCATGCCACAGCGGGTTCGGTGCATCTGAAGGGGTGCGAGCTGACCCGCTTGAGCGCCTCGGCACGCACTCGTGCGGGGCTGGGGAGGGCGTTTCAGTTAACCAATTTGTTCCCTAATTTGACAGTGCTGGAGAATGTTCGTCTGGCCGTGCAAGCGACAAAAGATGGCGCACACCGCCGGGGCCTGAACCTGTGGAGCATCTGGAGCGACCATGCTGCTTTGACGAACCGAGCGCTGGATATTTTGCAATCGGTGTCGATGACCATGCAGCAAGATTCCCCGGTGGCCAGCTTGCCGCACGGCGACCAACGCAAGCTTGAAGTGGCGCTGCTCATGGCGTTGGAGCCGTCGGTCTACATGTTTGACGAGCCCACCGCTGGCATGAGCCATGACGAAGCGCCGGTGATCCTTGACTTGATCCGTCAGCTGAAAAAAGACAAGACCAAAACTATCTTGCTGGTCGAACACAAGATGGACGTCGTGCGCGAGCTGGCCGACCGCATCATCGTGCTCCACAACGGCACGCTGGTGGCTGATGGCGAGCCCAACGAGGTGATCGCGTCACCCATCGTTCAAGAGGCTTATCTGGGCAAAGCCAAGGTGGCAGCATGAACAAGCCAGAAATGAAAAACAACTTGCTGACCCTTGAAGGTGTGAACACACACATTGGGGCTTACCACATCCTGCACGGGGTGGATCTGGTGGTGCCGCGTGGCGAGCTCACATTGCTTTTAGGCCGCAATGGCGCGGGCAAGACCACCACGCTGCGCACCATCATGGGCCTGTGGCCTGCTTCGCAAGGGCAAATTACTTTTGGCGCCGAAGACATCACTGCGCTGAACACGCCTGCCATTGCGCAAAAGAACATTGCCTATGTACCGGAAAACATGGGCATCTTTGCCGATCTGACAGTCAAAGAAAACATGCTGCTTGCTGCACGCAGCGCCAAAAATGCGGCGCAGATGGATGGAGAGCGCCTACAGTGGATTTTTAAACTCTTTCCTGCCGTGGAGAAATTCTGGAATCACCCTGCGGGCAAGCTTTCGGGCGGGCAAAAGCAGATGCTGGCCGTGTCGCGCGCGATTGTGGAGCCGCGCGATTTGCTCATCGTCGATGAGCCCAGCAAGGGGCTCGCTCCGGCCATCATTCAGAACATGATCGACGCCTTTCAGCAGCTCAAGCAGAGCGGCGTGACTGTCTTGCTGGTGGAGCAGAACATTCATGTTGCCCAGCAACTGGGCGACTCCGTGGCCGTGATGGACAACGGCCGCGTGGTGTATTCAGGCCGCATGCAGGCGCTGGCCGAAGACACGGCTTTGCAGCAATCCTTGTTGGGGCTGGCGTTATGAAATTTCTGCAAGACATTGACAAACGTCCACTCCTGCTGGTGCCGGTGTTGGCCATGCTGGCCTGGCCTTTAATCGGTTCTGGCTCGACCTGGCTCACGCTCACCGTGGCCGGCCTCGCCATGGGCATGATCATTTTTATCATGGCCTCGGGCCTGACGCTGGTGTTCGGCCTCATGGACGTGCTCAACTTTGGCCACGGCCTGTTCATTGCGCTGGGCGCTTTTGTGGCCACCAGCGTGCTCGGTGCAATGGGCGACTGGACGGGCTCTGGCGAGTGGTGGCGCAATATGGTGGCGGTGCTGCCCGCGATGCTGATCGCCATGGCTGTCGCTTCAGCGGTGGGCTTGGCGTTTGAGCGTTTCATCGTGCGCCCCGTCTATGGCCAGCACCTCAAGCAGATTCTCATCACCATGGGCGGCATGATCATTGGCGAGGAGCTGATTAAGGTGATTTGGGGACCACTGCAGATCGCCTTGCCATTGCCCGAAGCGATGCGCGGCTCTGTGCTGTGGGGTGATGCCGCGATTGAAAAGTACCGCCTTCTGGCCGTGGCCGTTGGCTTGATCGTGTTCGCTGTGCAAATGTGGGTGTTGGGCCGAACCAAGATCGGCTTGCTCATCCGCGCTGGCGTGCAAGACCGCGAGATGGTTGAGTCATTGGGCTACCGCATTCGACGCCTGTTTGTGGGCGTCTTTGTGGCGGGCAGTGCACTGGCGGGGCTGGGCGGTGTTATGTGGGGCTTGTACCAGCAAAACGTGGTGCCGCAAATGGGTGCGCAGGTCAACGTGCTCATCTTCATCGTCATCATCATTGGTGGTCTGGGCTCTACAGGTGGTGCTTTGATTGGTGCTTTGTTGGTGGGCTTGATGGCCAATTACACAGGTTTTCTGGCGCCTAAGGTCGCACTTTTTTCCAACATCGCACTCATGGCCTGTGTATTGCTTTGGCGTCCTCAAGGGGTCTACCCGGTGGCCAACCGCTAAGGATTAAGACATGCTGAACCGATTAATTTCAAATGACCGACCGCGCAGCCAACTGTTGTCAGCCTTGCTGATTGTGATTGTGCTGGGTTTGGCCTTGGCGCCTTTCTTGTTCCCTGGTGTCAAGGCTTTGTCGGTCGCTGCCAAGGTGTTGATCTTCGTGGTACTCGTGGGAGGCTTTGACCTTCTGCTGGGTTACACCGGTATCGTCAGCTTTGCACACACCCTGTTTTTTGGTATTGGCGCCTACGGCATTGCCATTTCATCCAATACATGGGGACCCACCTGGGCCGCTTTGGCGTCAGGTTTTGCACTGTCGCTGGTTCTGACGCTCATGCTATCGCTGGTCATTGGCCTGTTCTCGTTGCGGGTGCGGGCTATCTTTTTTGCCATGATCACGCTGGCCGTGGCCGCGGCCTTCCAGACCCTGGCCTCTCAACTGTCCGACTTCACCGGCGGCGAGGACGGCCTGAGTTTCAAGCTGCCTGAGCTACTCTTGCCCAGCACAGAATTCAGTGAAGATCGATTTCTGGGTGTGTCGCTCGACGGGCGCTTGCTCTGCTACTACCTCTTGTTTGTGCTGGCGCTGGGCATGATGCTGTCACTTTTACGCATCGTCAATTCACCCTTTGGCCGAGTGCTACAAGCCATCCGCGAAAACGAGTTCCGAGCAGAAGCCATTGGCTACCGTGTGGTGGTCTACCGCACGTTGTCAAGTGTGCTGTCGGCGCTCTATGCCTGTGTGGCCGGAGCCATGTTGGCGCTTTGGCTGCGATACAACGGGCCAGATACTTCGCTGAGCTTTGAGATCATGATGGACGTGCTGCTGATCGTGGTCATCGGCGGTATGGGCACCATCTATGGTGCGGCTATAGGCTCTGTGCTGTTCTTATTGGCGCAAAGCTATTTGCAGGACCTGCTACGTCTGGCGAGCGAAGCCACGGCGGCGCTGCCTCTGCTGTCCTCATTGCTCTCGCCCGACCGTTGGCTGTTATGGCTGGGTTTGCTGTTTGTGTTGTCGGTGTATTACTTTCCGACCGGGGTAGTGGGCCGCCTGCGCACTCGGGCAGCCTTGCGGGCGCAGTTACCTTCAAAACGGGTTTCAGGCTGACATGACTTTCACATCAAACTACATCACCTGTGCAGGACTGGAAATCCATTACTCAGACTGGGGCAAGGCCGACAAAGGCACCGTGATTGCCTGGCACGGCCTGGCCCGCACCGGGCGCGACATGGACGAACTGGCCGATTACCTGAGCGCGCAAGGCTACCGTGTGATCTGTCCAGACACGGTAGGCCGTGGCTTTTCGCAGTGGAGCATTGCCCCTGAGCAGGAATATTGCCTCGCTTTTTATGCCCGCATCGCCCGCGAACTCATGGACGGCCTCAAGCTGCGCGCTGTGCATTGGGTGGGCACGTCCATGGGCGGTGCTATTGGCATGCTTTGTGGGGCGGGGCTGGTCGAGCCCACTTTGAAGCACCGCATCCTGAGCCTGACGCTCAACGACATCGCGCCAGAGCTGGCGCAGGCGGCCATAGACCGTATCAAGGCCTATGCGGGCATGCCTCCCGCATTTGCCACAGTGACCGAGCTGGAAGCATTTTTTCGCCAGGTCTACAAGCCTTATGGCTGGTTGAGCGACGCGCAATGGCGACGCTTGACTGAAACGTCTACCCGCCGCCTGCCCGACGGACGCGTCACTCCGCATTACGACCCGGCCATGGTGACCCAGTTCACCGCACACCCCAACGACTATTTGATCTGGGGGCATTACGATGCCTTGAAACTGCCCGTGCTGCTTTTGCGCGGTATCGCATCTGATCTGGTGCTGCCCGAGACCGTCAACGAGATGCGCCGCAGGGGTCCTGGGGCTTTGGGATTGCTCAAACACATCGAAGTGCCCGGATGTGGACATGCGCCCGCATTGAATGTGCTGCAGCAATTAGAGTGGGTTGGCGATTTCATCGATGCTGCTTGAGCATGGGTTTTTACGCTGGTTGAGCTGCTGTTTAAAAGGGAGAATGGCTCAAATCACCAGTGGAAATTAACCCATGCGCATTCTGAAATTACTGCCTCTGCTGGCCTTTATGGCCCCAAGTGCTTACGCTCAAAACCGAGAAGTCAACGTCATCTGCTCGGCCCAGGCAGCTTGGTGCAGCATGATCGCGGTCACTTTTGAAAAGAGTCAGGGCATCAAGGTCAACATGACGGCCAAGGGGTCGGGCGAGGCCATTGCTCAGTTGGCAGCTGAAAAAGCCAACCCCAAAACCGACATCTGGTTTGGCGGCACCGGCGACCCTCACCTGCAGGCGGCCGAGCAAAACCTGAGCCTCGAATACAAATCGCCCACGCTGCCCAAGCTGCATGACTGGGCGCAAAAGCAGGCGGCCCAATCGGGCTACAAAACGGTGGGCATCTATTCCGGCCCGCTGGGCTTTGGCTACAACACGGAATTGCTCGCAAAGAAAAAACTGCCCATCCCCAAGACCTGGGGCGATCTGCTCAAGCCCGAATACAAAGGTGAGATCCAGTCGGCCAACCCGGCATCGAGTGGCACGGCCTACACCATGATCGCGACCCTGGTGCAGCTCATGGGGGAGGACAAAGCATTTGACTACCTCAAGGGTTTGCACAAAAACATGGGTACCTACACCCGCTCCGGGACGGGACCCATCAAAGCTGTGGCGCGAGGTGAGACGGCTGTATCAATCAGCTTTGTGCATGATGGTCCGGGGGAGAAAGCCCAAGGCTTTCCGATCGAAACCATTACCCCAGCCGATGGCACTGGCGCCGAGATCGGCTCCATGTCCATCGTGCGCGGTAGCCGCAACCTGGAAGCGGCCAAGAAGTTTTACGAGTGGGCGTTGACGCCTGCAGCGCAAGAGCTTGCCGCTGCGACATTGCAATTTCAGCTGCCCTCCCACAAGGATACCAAGGTGGACTCTCGCGTGCCTGACTTTCGGAAAATCAAGTTGATCCATTACGACTATGCCAAATATGGGCAGACGGCTGAGCGCAAGCGCCTGATCCAGCGCTGGGAAAAAGACGTCAACAGCCTCTCCCGTTGAGAGTGAGCATGCGATGAATTCAGTACGCCATTTGCAACGGGCAATGCAAGTATGGGTTTTGCTTGGCCTGCTGAGCTTTGTGCTGTTGCCTTGGTATTTTCTTCAGCAAATGTCTTTGCTTGATGCCCTGCCGGGTATCTGGGCTGGTTCAGAAACGGCCAGTGCTTGGGTGCAGGCTGGACAGCACGGACGCCCTTGGTTGTGGTCTGGCTTGGCAGGGTTGTTGGTGTGTGGTGCTGGCGTGTCATTGCCCTGTTCGGTGCGTCAACAAGGTTTGTTTTTGATGGTAGGCAGCTTGCTGGGACTGATCGGTTTAGGCGGCAGTGGCTTTGCCATTGGCGCCACGGGTTGGTCTAACGCATCACTGGCGGCTTTATGGGGCGGTTTACCCACCGGCCAGTTCGGAATGGGCTGGGGCGCTGCGCTGGTCTTGCTCAGTCTGGTGGTGTTGCTGGGCGCATCGCTGGCACGTTTGGGCGGTTTTCGGGGCGATGTATTTGTGGCGGCAGCGGTAGTGGTTTGCACGGCCTTGCTAGCGCTGTTTGTGGTGTACCCGGTGCTGCGATCGCTGGCGGCGGCGTGGGTGGATGACGCCGGGGCCTATGCCTGGATGCATCTTTTGGACCGGGTAAATACAGAGCGAGTCTGGGGTATGGGCTGTGTGCAAGGTGGCGCTCGCTGCGGGGTGGCTTGGAACACCTTGTGGCTGGCGGGCATCACGGCGGTGGGCACCACCGTCATGGGCACCATGCTGGCGTTGTGGGCTGAGCGGGGCGGCACGCGCCTCGCGAAGCCATTGAACATTCTGGCCATGCTGCCCATCATCACGCCACCGTTTGTGGTGGGCTTAGGCCTGATCCTTTTGTTTGGCCGTGCGGGCTTGTTCAACCAGGCGTTGGAGTGGGCTTTCGGCATCGAGCCAGGTCGTTGGTTTTATGGCGTGTTTGGCATTTGGCTGGCGCAGATGTTCGCCTTCACACCCATTGCCTTCATGATCATGCGCGGCGTAGTGCAGGGCATGAGCCCCAGCATGGAAGAGGCAGCACAGACCCTTCGTGCCAGCCGCATGCAGACCTTCTGGACGGTGACTTTACCGCTGCTCAAACCCGGTCTGGCCAATGCATTTTTGGTCGGCTTCATTGAGAGCATGGCCGACTTTGGTAACCCGATTATTTTGGGCGGGCAGTATGCGGTGTTGTCCACCGAAATATTTTTCGCCATCGTGGGGGCAGCCATGGACCCCGGCATGGCGGCGGCCTTGGCGCTGGTGTTGACAGGCTTTGCTCTGGCGGTGTTTTTTGTACAGCGCCAAGTTTTGGCAGGCAGCAGTTTCACCACCGTGTCGGGCAAGGGTGATGCGGGGGTGCCCATGGTTTTGCCGCCCGCCGTTTTACGCGCATGCCGAAGTATTGCGGGGCCTTGGCTTTTATTCACCGTGGTGGTGTATGTATTCGCTTTTGCCGGTGGCTTTGTTAAGACTTGGGGGCGTGACTTTACTTTGACCTTGAGTCATTTCAAAACTGCGTTCGATGTGCAGTTGGGCGAGTTCGGTTGGGTGTTTGCAGGCACGGCCTGGAAATCATTGTTCACCACTCTCAGCCTATCGGCTATGGCCGCGCCTATTTGCGCGGGTCTGGGCCTGCTCATGGCCTGGCTGCTGGCACGCACTGAATTCAAGGGCAAGGCGGTGTTCGAGTTTTCTGCACTGCTGACCTTTGCCATCCCCGGTACGGTGCTGGGCGTGAGCTACATCTTGGCCTTCAACGTGCCGCCGGTTGAGCTGACCGGCACTGGCTTGGTGATTGTGTTGTGCTTTGTGTTCCGCAACTTGCCGGTCGGCGTGCGGGCAGGCACAGCGGCATTCAAACAACTTGACAGGTCATTGGATGAAGCCTCGCAAATGCTGCGGGCCAGCACGCTCACCACACTGCGACGGGTGGTTTTGCCGCTGCTCAAACCCGCGCTGGTAGCGGCGTTGGTATACAGTTTTGTGCGCTCTATGACCACGGTGTCAGCGGTCATTTTTTTGGTTACGGCGCAGTACGAGCTGGCTACGACTTACATCATTGGCCGGGTGGGCAACGGCGACTACGGTGTGGCGCTGGCGTATTGCACCGTGCTGATGCTGCTGATGTCGGTCATCACCTGGGGTATTCAAAAGCTGGTCGGCGAGCGACAGTTGGGTCGGCGTGCTGCGTCAGCGGCGAAGGCTTGAAACAAGGACACAAATCAATGGGTATTCAATTCAAACAAGTCAGCAAACGTTATGGCGCTGCTGACTCGCCGCTGGTGGTGCAGGGCATCGACTTTGTCGTCCCCAAGGGCAGCCTGACCACGATCCTCGGGCCCTCGGGCTGCGGAAAAACCACCACCTTGCGAATGATCGCCGGGCTGGAAGCGCCTTCAGGCGGGCAGATCCTGATCGATGGCGTGGACGTAACCCACCTGGGCCCGTCTGAGCGCAATGTGAGCATGGTGTTTCAAAGCTATGCGCTGTTCCCGCACATGAACGTGATTGCCAATGTGCGTTACGGCTTGGATGTCAGTGGTGTGCACAAGTTCGAGGCGCAAGAGCGCGCCCAAACAAGCCTGTCGTTGGTGGGGCTGGCTGGCTTCGAAGAGCGTCTGCCCAGCGAACTGTCGGGTGGCCAGCAGCAACGCGTTGCACTTGCCCGCGCACTGGTGCTGGAGCCGTCGGTCTTGTTGTTTGACGAGCCGCTTTCCAATCTGGACGCAAGGCTGCGCCGCGCCATGCGCGACGAAATTCGCCATTTACAGCAGCGCCTGGGCTTGACGGTAGCTTATGTGACGCATGACCAAAACGAGGCGCTGGCCGTGAGTGACCAGATCATCGTGATGGAGGCGGGCTGGATCGCGCAAGTCGGCTCGCCGCAGGATTTGTACGAGCGTCCTAACTCGGCCTTTGTGGCCGGATTCATGGGGGAGGCGGTGCTGTTTGATGGTCAATCTTTAGACGATGGGTCGGTGCAATTGGGCCCTTTGCGATTGGTGCCACGACATGCAGTGGCACCAGGGGCAGTGCGAGCTGCGGTGCGGCCTGAGGCTTGGTTGGTGGGACGGGAACTGGTTGAGGGAGAACACTTACCCAACAACTTGTCTGCACAGCTTAAGCAATGGGCTTATTTGGGCAGTTTTGTGGAGTTGACCTTTGAAACTGAGTTGGGTCAGGTGTTTGTGATTTCGCCCGATGTCGAGCGTGAATGGCGTGTCGGAAAGTCAATGGCGCTGAATTTACCGGG
>CANBWK010000084.1 GCA_947373105.1 Comamonadaceae bacterium
TGTTGCGTTAAAAAGCAAAAAGCATCGCGCAAGGCGATGCTTTTTTAGGTGGCTCCTCGACCTGGGCTCGAACCAGGGACCTACGGATTAACAGTCCGGCGCTCTACCGACTGAGCTATCGAGGAACAATACGTAAATTATAGCGTCAATTTTTGGTGTTTCTCGAATGAGACGGAGATTTTTTACAAAACCCAGGTCACTTATCAGAAGCTCATGCGAACGCTCAGTCGTGCGGTTCTTGGTGCGCCAGGGTAGAGGTAATAGTGCCCAAATTGTTTGGGTGATTCACGCCAGTAATGTTGGTCCATCAGGTTGTCGATGGCCAAAGTCCATTCAGTGCGAGTGCCCTGGATGCGCGTGTCGTAATGGGCTGCGGCGTCCCATGTTGACCATCCGGGCAAGTTGAGATCGCCGTTTTCCAAAACCCTTCGCTGGCCTTCATGATTCAGTCGCAGACTGGTTCGCAAGCCCGGGATTTCAGCCCAGCGGTACTGGGCAAGGGCGCGCAGGGTGAGTGAAGGAACGTTGAGGGGTTGGCCGCTATTCAAGTCGGTGTTCAGGGTGGCGCCAGAAATGCGAGCATGGAGCCATTGGGCTTGGCCTGATAGCAGCCATTGCTGTTGTGTCCACTGGAGTCCCGCATCCAGACCTCGGTGCGTTTGTGTGCCGTCCACAACCCTGGCAGATGCATAGTCATAAGCCAGTGGTCTGTCGATATGAAAGAGTGCGGCACTCCAGCTCAATTGCTGGCTTGCCTTGCCCTTCGCGCCAACTTCGACTTGTTTGCTTCTCTGTGCGCCGAGGAATTGGCCTGCATTGGTGTAGTTGGCATTGTTGGGCGCTGCGAACAACTCAACGCCCTCGCCGTAGGAGGCGTAAACAGTGGGGCCTGTGGTGTACTCATGGGACAGGGCTAACCATGGCGTGGTGAATCCTGTTTGTTGTTTGACTGGGTTGGGGTTGGATGGATCGAGCGAAACCGTACTGCGATCGCTGCTGGTGTGGCGTAGCCCGACCCAAGCCGATGTTCGAGTCGATAGTTCTATGCGATCGATGGCGGAGAGTTCATTACTGTATTCGCTGCGGTTGGTGTTGTAGTAAGTTTGATTGAGGGCCTGAGCAGGAACAGCGCCTGCGAAGCCGGTGCTGGTGCCTGCGTAACTGTAGAGTTGAGTGGGTTCAAGCCGGTCGAGTTGGCGGCTGCGCATGACACTGAACGCCAAATGGTGTTTGATTCCCGCGATTTCTGTGATGCCGTCGATCGTGGTCTGCAATGCATCCGTTAAGCGCCGCTCATTATTGCTGCGGTAATCGTATAAATCGAAGCTTCCGTTGCTGGCAAAGCGGTCGCCTAGCCAGTCTCCACTGGGCAGCGTAACGCCAAAAGCAAAGGAGAGTCGGTCATCCGTGCGCAGGCGCTGTGCGCCGTATTGGGTGGTCCATCGCCAGCCATCGCCTAGGTTTTGCTTAAAGCGCACAGATCCGGTGCTCGAGGTGAATACGCCTGGAACTGACCAAGTTTGTCGGGTCAAGTTTTGCGTTCCGTTCAAAGTGGGTGGCAGGCTGGGAAGACCTGCAGGGTTGACGGGATTGGCCAACACGCTGTAAGCGTTGACACCCATCTGTTGGCGCTCGCTATTTTCAAATTCAAATTCCAGCTTGCTGTCAGCGCTTAGGCGCCAATCCAGGGCCAGGGCCAGCAAGTTGCGGTGGCCTTGGGTATTTTGGATGTAGGGGTTCAGGTCTTCGTAGGCGGTGTTCAAGCGGTAGCCAAATTCTTTGCTTTCACCGAAGCGGTTGCCTAAATCCAGTGCAATGCCGCTGCTTTTGCCATTGCCATAACTGGCTGTGACGGCGCGAATGCTTTCGTCGTTGGCACTGGGAGCGCGTTTCACCACGTAATTCGCCAAACCGCCGGGCGAGCTGGTACCCGCCTGGATGCCGCTGGTACCTTTGAGCAGTTCAATACGTTCTTTGTTCTCCATGGGGATCATGGTTTCCGCATTGATGGGCAAGCCTTCACGGCGATAGTTGTAGCGGTTGTCGAGTGTGTAGCCGCGCACATTCAACATGTCCCAATAGGCGGGCGAGTTGTAGCTGTCGGTCACGCTGGCGTCCAGACGCAGAGCGTCTGAGATGCGTGTGGCACCAAGGTCGCGCAGCGTGGGGTTGTCGATGCTGATGGCGCTGAACGGCGCTTTGGCAATGGGCACATCACCAAAGCCGCTGATTTGTTGCGGCGACGGGCTGACGATGGTGATTTCTGGTGGCGAACTTTGAGCAAATGTACTGCTGAGCGAGGCAATGCAAAGCAAAGTGGCCGCATGCGTGCGGGTGAGTTTATAAATTGGCGAATGATGTGCCATGACGTTGTCCTTTAACGTTATGGCAGGTCGGCTGGTTGTTAAAGCGAAGGCGCAGCGATAGGGCTGCGTTGCTGTATCAGACAAGCTTCCCTGCGCGAGGATTACCTCAATCAGGTTCAAAGGGACTTTCTCAGTCGCAGCTCTGATCGAACTGCAACACCCCTAGCGGATGCCACTCTTTAGGGAGTGACGGTTGTATTTTACTTGAGGCCTAAGCGTTGGTGCAGCAGGCTCGAAGTTGTCGTGTATTGCAGCAGGGTCTTTTGCTCAGGATTCAAAAGTGCAGCAGCACCAAACGCGGCCAGCGTGGCTTCATGAAAGCCACACACAATTAATTTTTTCTTGCCTGGGTAGGTGTTGATGTCTCCTACTGCAAAAATGCCGTTTTCTTGGGTTGAAAACGTATCGGTTTGCACAGGCAGTTGTTTGCGTTCTAATGCCATGCCCCAATCGGCCAGTGGGCCGAGTCGGGGTGACAAGCCTAAACTGGCAATCACCAAGTCGGCTGGCAAAATTTCGGTCAGACCCTCTGCTGTCAGGACTTGCAGCCCCGTCAGCCGACCATTGCTAGCAATGCATGCCGTGGGTTGGGCTGCCACAAAACGAATTCGGTTTTGGGCGCACAAGGCGTGCAAGGTGGCAATATTGTCTTCGCTGGCTTGGAATCGGTCACGACGGTGCATCAAGGTGATGCTTGCCGGTTTGTCTTCGCTCAAATGCGCCAATTGGATGACTATTCCCAGGGCGGCATCGTTGTCGCCAGCCACCAGCAAGTGTTGATTGGCTGAATTCAAATGGTCATCAAGCTGATGAAAAACCTGTTGACCTTCAAAGGCATGCAAGCCTTCGACCGCCAATTTGCGCGGTAAAAAAGCCCCAACGCCAGCAGCAATGAAAACACATCGAACTGAAAAAACACTGTCTGAAGATGTGGTCACCTTCAATCGCCCATCTGGCATACGCTCTATTTCGGTGACCAATTGCCCAAGGTGGAAAGAGGCGCCAAAGGGCTGTATTTGTTGCTCAAGCCGGGAAATTAACTCGCTTCCCGTGCAGACAGGAATGCCGGGAATGTCATAAATCGGTTTGTCGGCGTACAACTCCATACACTGGCCGCCGATTTGAGGCAGGCTGTCCACCACGTGGCAAGCCATACCTTGAAGGCCTAATTGAAAGACCTGAAACAACCCCACCGGGCCTGCACCAATCACCAAAGCATCGGTTTCGATGGGTGCATTCATGGGGTGATTACCGAATCAATTCGGACAACTTGCCGGTCTTGTCTTTCCAATCGTCGGCATCGGGCATGGGTGTTTTACGCTTTGTGATGCTCTTCCAAGTGGGCAACAAAGCCAACTCGGCATTGAGCTTGGTCATATGCTGCTGGTCTGCCGGCAAGTCTTCTTCGGCATAAATTGCGTTCACAGGGCATTCAGGGATGCACACCGCACAGTCAATGCACTCATCGGGATCGATTGTCAAGAAATTAGGGCCTTCGCGAAAGCAATCCACAGGACAAACATCCACACAGTCAGTGTATTTGCACTTGATACAGGATTCGGAAACAACGTGGGTCATGACAATTCAATCAATTGGGTGTATGAGGGCGCGTAGCCATGTTTTGCTACCGCAAGCCCATGATTTTAAACGGGAATCAAGTTGGGTACTTGCGCAATGTCAGTTCACCAGTACTGCGCCAGAGGTTTTATGGGTGGCCGTGTCCACCAAGACCAAGGCACCCAAGATGCGCGACTGGGTGAAAGGCAGGGTCACCAAGGGTTCTTGCAGGGCCAAGGTGACGTGGCCAATGGCGTTGGGGGCGAGTTCTGTGGCTTCTTCTTCAGCCAAGGTGTTCACGTTCAGGCGGTGCACCACGCGTTGCACTTTGGCTTTGACCCAGCGATGGCCATGCAAAGCCCAGTACACACGGCCAGCCACTAAGGGCTCGTCGTCCATCCAAGCGATGGTGGTGTTGAGTTGGCGTTGGCCTTCGGGTGAGCCCTGTTCTGCCAGCAGCCAGTCACCTCGCGAGACGTCGACTTCGCGGTCCAATACGATGCCAGCACTGTGGCCTGCCGCTTTGTTTTGAGGCTGACGCGTGGCAGAGAGCACTTGCGACACCACAGCGGTTTGCCCGCTTGGGAAGACCTTGATGGTTTGACCTGGCTCGACCGAGCCCGTGGCCACACGGCCCCAGAACACGCGGCGGCCTTGGGTGGTGACGCCGGAGTCATGGAACTTCTCGACCCATTGCACCGGGAAGCTGAAAGCCACTTCGGTCTCAGCGGGGGTGTTGGGCAAGGCTTCCAACAGGCTCAACAGGCTAGGGCCTGTGTAGCCACACCATGCGGCTTGATCGCCGTTAGTGGTGTCGACCACATTCCAGCCTTTGAGGGCCGAGACGGGCACCATGGCGGTGATCTGGATGCCAGCTTCTTGTGCAAATTGGCGCAGCGCGCCTTCGATGTTTTTGAAGGCGAGGGCGGCGTCGTCAACAGCGTCGAGTTTGTTGATCGCAAACACGATCGATGGCACGCGCAGCAGGTTGACCAACAGCGCGTGGCGTCGCGTTTGTGGCAACAACGCCATGGCGGGGTTTTTCCAGTCGAGCTTGATGGCATCGACGAGCACCACAGCAGCGTCAGCGCTGGAGGCGGCGGTCACCATGTTGCGGGTGTATTGCTCGTGACCTGGGGCATCGCCAATGATGAACTTGCGCGCTTCGGTGTTGAAGTAGCGGTAGGCCACATCGATGGTGATGCCTTGTTCGCGCTCAGCCGAGAGGCCGTCGGTCAACAATGCGAGGTCGGTTTCACCTGAGCGTTGCACGCCAGCCAAGTGGTCTTGCAGCACGGCTTTGGTGTCGACCAACAAGCGGCCAATCAAGGTGCTTTTGCCGTCGTCCACCGATCCGCAGGTGATGAATTTCAGGGCGTTTTGTGTATGGATAGTCATGAAAGTCACCGTCTTAGAAGTAGCCGTCTTTTTTGCGCTTCTCCATCGAAGCCTCGGAGGTTTTGTCGTCCATGCGCGTCGCACCGCGCTCGCTCACGTCGGCGGCCAAGGTCTCGATGACGATTTGTTCAGGTGTGCAGGCTGTGCTCTCGACGGGGCAGGTGCAGGTGATGTCACCCACGGTACGAAAGCGCACATCACGGATGACGACTTCTTCCCCGTCTTTCGGTGGCGTCAGTTCAGTCACCGGCACCAACAGGCCACGGCGGTCCACCACTTCGCGCTTGTGTGTGTAGTAGATCGAAGGCAGCGCGATTTTTTCGCGGGCGATGTACTGCCACACGTCCAACTCGGTCCAGTTGGAGATGGGGAACACGCGGAAGTGTTCGCCCGGTTGCAATTTGTGGTTGAACAAGGTCCACAGCTCAGGGCGCTGGGCCTTGGGCTGCCATTGGCCAAAGCTGTCGCGGTGGCTGAAGATGCGTTCTTTGGCGCGGGCCTTTTCTTCGTCACGGCGAGCGCCGCCAATGAGAGCGTCAAAACGGAACTCTTCGATGGCTTCGAGCAGCGTGACCGATTGGTGCACATTGCGGCTCTCGCCGGAGTGGGCCAAACGTACCGTGCCTTTTTTCATCGAGTCTTCGACGCTGCGCACGATCAGCTCTGCACCCAGTTCTTTGGCGCGCGCGTCGCGAAAATCCGTCACTTCTTTGAAGTTGTGACCGGTATCAATCATCAACAAAGGGTAGGGAATGCGGCCGCTACCGAAGGGGTTGCTTTTGCCTCCAAAGGCTTTCTCGGCGCACTTGAGCATGACGAGTGAATCTTTGCCGCCCGAGAACAGCAAAGTCGGGCGCTCAAAAGCAGCGGCGACTTCGCGCAGGATGAAGATGGTTTCTTCTTCCAGCGCATCCAAGTGGGTATTACTGAGGCTGTGCAATTCGGTTTGTGTGATGGCGGTCATGTCGATCTTTGTGTTTGTAGGAGCCAGCCTGCTGGCGATTGTTCGGGGTTTGTAGGAGCCAGCCTGCTGGCGATTGCGGGGTGAGCGATAGTTGCATGAGGGCGTCATCGCTTGCAGGCAAGCTCTTACGGGGTTGATTCACGGGGTTGGTGTTTATTTCTTGGCGTGCAAGCCACATTCCTTGGCTGCTTCGTCTTCCCACCACCAGCGTCCGGCGCGAAACTCTTCACCCAGGCTGATGGCGCGTGTGCAAGGAGCGCATCCAATGCTCGGGAAAAACTGATCGTGCAAAGGGTTGTAATCCACTGCGTTGGTGGCGATGTAGTGCCACACGTCACCCCAAGTCCATTGGGACAACGGGTTGAATTTGTAAAGGCCTTTGCTTTGCACTTCGCTCTCGTCGAGCAGGGGGACATCGGCGCGTGCAGGGGACTGCTCTTGGCGCAAGCCGGTGATCCAAGCCTTTTGGCCTTTCAAAGCGCGGGCCAGTGGCGCCATCTTGCGCACGCCGCAGCATTCTTTGCGCAGCTCAATGGTTTTGTAGATTGCATCTTGGCCTTTGTTGCGCACGAACTGAATCACCGATTCCAGTTCGGGGCGGTACACCAGGATGGGGGCACGCGAATGGGCCTGGGTGCGCTCCAGCAGGGCCAATGTCTCGGTGTGCAAAGCGCCGGTTTCCAGCACAAAGACCGGAATGTCCAGCTGCAGGCTGTTGATCAAGTGGGTGATCACCACGTCTTCGGCGCCCAGGCTGGAGGCCTGGGTCACGGGTGCATATTCGGCCGCTGCGCGTTGCAGCAGTGTTTTCGTTTCGGCCAACTTGGTGGCAAATCCAGTGCTGGCTTTGGCCAGCAGCGCAACGGCTTTGGCCGGTGCATTGCGAGAAGGGATAAGGCTTGAGGTCATTTGTTTTTTTGTAGGAGCCAGCCTGCTGGCGAATCGCATTGAGAAGGGGTCGAGTCCTTCGCTTGCAGGCAAGCTCCTACAGATTTATTCAGGCAGATTTGGAAAACTGAGGTTGGGTGTCAACGGCTGAGCCTTGGTAGAAACCGGCAAAGCGCTCAAATTGGCGTTGGGCGGCAGACGCATCGACGCCTTCACGCAAGACGGCCACATCAAAACCTGTGCGTTGCATTTGCACGAGCTGGTCGATCAGTACATCACCTGTAGCACGCAGCTCGCCCTTAAAGCCAAGTCGGCGGCGCAGTAAAAAAGCCTGACTGTAAGCGCGACCATCTGTGAATTTCGGGAAAGTCAGATCGATGCGCGTGACACCTTGCAGGTCCAGCGTGCGCGGATCGATGTCGTTGGTCACCGACAGCACGGCTGGCGACTCAACAATTTGGTGTTCTGGGGCAGTGATGATTTTCATGGTCTTTTTGTTTGATGTAGGAGCCAGCCTGCTGGCGATGGCAGTCTGTTTGGCCAGCGCGTTCATCGCTTGCGGGCAAGCTCCTACAGGTTGTGTGTTGTCAGGTGGTATGTGCTTCGGTGGGGTGACGCGCACCGTTGGCCGCAGACTTGAACGGATCCTGGCCAACACGCCGCAGGGTTTCGATGAAGTACTCGTGGCGGCCAAACACCGGCTGTCGCAGTTCTTTGTAAGTGTTCAAAATCGCTTCGATCACATCGGGTACTTCAAACGACGAAAACGAAGGGCCGACCACTTTGCCCGGGACGGCAGCGCCTGACAGGACTTTGCCGTCTGAGCCGCCCAATGTGATCTGGTACCACTCTTTACCGTCTTTATCGACCCCCAAAATTCCGATGTGACCACTGTGGTGATGGCCACAGGAGTTGATGCAACCACTGATGTGAAAATCAATGTGACCGAGGTCGTTTAACTCGTCCAGGTCCTGATAACGTTCGGTGATGGCGGCGGCCAATGGCAGCGAACGGGCATTGGCCAATGCGCAGTAGTCGCCGCCGGGGCAAGCAATCATGTCGGTCAACAAGCCAATGTTCGGTTGGGCCAGGCCCAAGGCTTTGGCTTCTAGCCACAGGGCATGCAGCTGATCCAGTCGCACCCAAGGCAGTAACAAGTTTTGCGTGTGCGTGACACGGGCTTCACCCGCAGAAAATTGGCGTACCAAGGCGGCTGCAGCGTCCAGCTGATCCGCGGTCGCGTCGCCCGGCGCTTGGCCGATGCGCTTGAAGGACAGCTTGACAGCGCGAAGCGCGGGGTTCTTGTGCAGCACCACGTTTTGCACAATCCAACGGGCAAAAGCGCTATTTTTTGCGGCTTCTATGCTGATGTCGGCTTCTGCCTTGGCCAGCCACTCATCGGTCATGCTGGGCAAGTCGAGTGCGGGCGACACAAAGCAGGCGTTGATCCGATCAAACTCGGCTTGCGCAATGGTGTGCAGGGCGCCGTCTTTGGTCAAAATTTCTTGGTATTCGGTCTCGACTTCATCGAAATAACGTTGACCTTCGGCTTTCACCAAAATCTTGATGCGTGCCTTGTACAGGTTGTCGCGGCGACCCCAGCGGTTGTAGACACGCACCACGGCCTCGAGGTAGTTCATGATCTGATTCCATGGCAAGAACGCACGGATCTGCGATCCCACCACGGGGGTGCGGCCCATGCCGCCACCGACCAACACTTTAAAGCCGACTTCACCGGCCGCATTTTTGACCATTTGCAGACCCACATCGTGCCAGCCAATGGCGGCCCGATCTTCGGATGCGCCTGTGATGGCGATCTTGAATTTGCGCGGTAAAAAGGCGAACTCAGGGTGCAGCGTACTCCACTGGCGGATCAACTCGGCATAGGGGCGGGGGTCCACCACTTCGTCCACCGCCACACCGGCCAACTCGTCGGTGGTGGTGTTGCGGATGCAATTGCCGCTGGTCTGTATGCCGTGCATGTTCACTGTGGCCAACAAGTCCATCACCTCTGCCGACTTGGACAGCGGAATCCAGTTGTATTGCACGTTTTGGCGGGTGGTGAAGTGACCGTAGTTGGTAGTCAACTGAGGGGCCAAACCGACAATCTTGTTTTGAGTGGCTTGGGCCTCGGCCAACAGCGCTGCATCGGGAGTGTCAAAGTCACGCGCAATTGTGGCCAATACGTGGAGCTGAGGGGCTGAGATTTCGCCATAAGGCACGGCCACGCGCAGCATGGGTGCATAGCGCTGCACGTACCAACCGTTTTGCAAGCGCAAAGGCTTGAACTCATCATCGGACAGATGCCCCGCCTGCCAGCGCTCGAGTTGGTCGCGGTGTTGCGCGGCGCGGGCGCGCACGAATTGTTTGTCAAATTCGGTGTATTGGTACATGGTGGATCGTTAAATCAAAACAAGTTTGGTGCCGGCCCAAGCCAGCAACACGGAAAGCAAGGAGCGGATCACGCGGTCAGGCGTATGTTGGGCCAGGCGCGATCCCAACCAAATGCCAGGCAAAGAGCCTGTCAACAACTTGGCCAGAAGCGGCCAATCAACCGAACCCAAAGAGGCGTGGCCCAAGCCCGCCACCAAGGTCAGGGGCACTGCATATGCAATGTCTGCGGCCACAATCCGTGGCAAAGGCAGCAGAGGATACAAGACCAAAAGGACCGTCACGCCAATGGCACCTGCGCCGACCGAGGTCAATGTGACCAAGGTCCCGATCAAGGCCCCAAACAAAACAGGCAAGCTCCAGTGACTTGGCGTGGAAGCACGGGCTTCGTCTTCGGCGGCCAATTCACGGGGCACTTGTTTGCCCCGAACCGCCTTGTACAGCATGGCTGCCGCTGTCATCAACAAGGCTGCGCCCAGAGTGCTGGTCATCAGGGACTGCACTTGGGGGTCAGCAGGGCCGGCCCAACGCAAGATGGCAATGGTCAACAAGCAAGCCGGAATACTGCCGGCGCTGAGCAATCCCACCACATGCCAAGGCACGATGCGCTGGCGGGCAAAGCTGATGGTGCCGCCCAGCTTGGTGAAAGCAGCAAACAGCAAGTCGGTCCCAACCGCCATATAAGGCTTGACGCCAAAAAAGAAAATCAGCAGGGGCGTCATCAACGAGCCCCCCCCCACCCCGGTTAAGCCCACAATGGTGCCGACAACGAAACCTGCAAAGACATAACCCAAATCAATCATGGGCGCGACTTTAACGCCGCTTTATATCAAAACAAACGATTTTTTGGTTGTACTTATATGCCTTTGAAGCATAAGGGTGGGTTTTAAGCTGGTGCTGCGGGGCTGCGCTCAGCCAAAATGCGCGCCGAAGGCTGGATGTTCATGGTCATTTGAAACAGGCCGGCCGCCAATCCAATGGCCACCGAGCCCTGCCAAGCCAAGTCATAACTGCCCAAGCGGCTGTAAATCAGTCCACCCCCCCAAGCGCCAATAAAGGAGCCCATCTGGTGGCTCATAAAGGCCACGCCTGACAAGGTGGCCATGTAGCGCAAACCGAACAAATGAATCACCAGGCCCGACACCAAAGGCACCACGCCCAGCCATAAAGTGCCCATGGCGGCCGCAAAGACCAAAGTGCTGGTGGGCGTGGGCGGCACAACAAAGTAGGCCGCGATAAACGCCGAGCGCAAGACGTAGATACCACCCAGCAAAAACCGCTTGGAATACAAGCCGCCCAACCAACCGAACAAATACGAGCCCAACACGTTGAACAAACCTACCAAAGCCAAAGCCGTGCTGCCAACGCTCGGGTCTATGCCGCAGATGTCAAGGTAAGTCGGTAAGTGGGTCGTGATAAAGACCAATTGCAATCCGCACACAAAAAAGGCGATGGCTAAGACGACGTACCCTCGATGGCCCAAGGCCTCACGGATCGCTTCGGAAACGGTTTGAGCCACACCCAAAGGGGCGGGTACTTCAACGTGGTCTGCACGGCTTGCCATCCAGGCTGCTGGAACCATGACGCAGGCCAACCCCAGAAAGCCTATCAGCGCGGTTTGCCAGCCCGCACTTGTAATCAAGTGCTGGGCCATGGGCGAGGCCAATGTCAAACCCAAAGAGCCCAATGCAGACACTGAGCCCATGGCCATGCTGCGTTTGGCGGGTGAAACGGCTTTGGCCGTCACACTCATTGCAATGTTGGAGGCCGTGCAAGACAGCGCCAGACCCACGCACAAGCCCATGCCCAGCGTTATGCTCCAAGCCGAAGTGGCGGTCATGGCAAAAGCAAGACCCAAGGCATAAATCACCACACCGAGCAAAGTGACAGGGCGGGCACCATAGCGGTCGGCAAAAATACCCATAAAGGGCTGCGTTGCACCCCAAACAATGTTCTGTATAGCAATGGCCAATGAAAAATCGGCCGCCGTGATGCCGATCTCGCGAATCAAGTGAGGCTGAAAAAGGCCAAAGCTTTGGCGCATACCCATGGCCAAGCTGAGCATCAAAGCGGCGCCACCCAAAATGAATGCTATTTGATGACGGGATAAATCTGTTTGTTTCATAACGCCATTGTTTCGCAAATATTGCACCTCGTCTGCTTTTGGGTGACACCTGACCTTGCGGGGTCTAATGCAAAGGCAATGGTGCTAGAGTTTCGACTTTTGGAGTAGAACCCCATGACTTTGCTGGCGAGCTCGCGAGCCTTTTTCATTGCTTCTTTGAGTCTGTCGCTTTCAGGGCTGACCATAGCCCAAACGCCTATCAAGATTGGCGAAATCAACAGCTACTCGGCCATTCCGCAGTTCACCCAGCCCTACAAGCAGGGCTGGCAACTGGCGGTCGAGCAAATCAATGCGCAAGGCGGCTTGCTGGGTCGTCAAGTCGAAGTCATTGCACGCGACGATGCCGGTAAACCTGAGGAAGCCCTGCGCCATGCGATCGAGTTGACCTCCAAAGAAAAAGTGGATGTTTTAGCGGGTGGCTTTTTGTCCAACGTGGGCTTGGCATTGGCCGACCATGCCGCCAAGACGCAGCGTGTGTTTGTGGCCAGTGAACCGCTGACAGATGCCATCGTCTGGGACAAAGGCAACCGCTACACCTTCCGTTTGCGCCCCAGCACCTACATGCAAGCGGCCATGCTGGTCGAAGAAGCGGCCAAATTGCCCGCCAAGCGTTGGGCCACGATTGCCCCCAACTACGAATATGGCCAAAGCGCGGTCGCCAGTTTCAAGGAACTGCTCAAAGCCAAACGCCCCGATGTGGAGTTTGTGAATGAACAGTGGCCAGCCCAAGGCAAGATCGATGCAGGCAGCACCTTAACCGCCACCATGGCCAGCAAGCCGGATGCGATTTTCAATGTGACTTTTGGCGCTGATTTGGCCAAACTGGTCCGTGAAGGCAACCAGCGCAATGTGTTCCCCAAGACGCCGGTTGTTTCTTTGCTGTCGGGCGAGCCTGAATACCTGGAAGTGCTGAAAGACGAAACCCCCAAAGGCTGGATCGTGACCGGCTACCCCTGGGACCAGTTGGACAATAAAGAACACGCGTCCTTTGCGGCCAACTACTATGCCAAGTTCCGCGAGAACCCCAAAGTGGGTTCGGTGGTCGGATACGCCACCATGCAAGCCATCTTTGCGGCCATTCAAAAAGCGGGCAGCACCGACAACGAGAAACTGGTCAAAGCCTTTCGCGGCTTGAAGTTCAGCACACCGTTTGGACCGGCTGAATTCCGGGCCATTGACCAGCAATCCACCATGGGCGCTTATGTGGGCAAGCTCGATCTGCGGGGCAACCAAGGCACCATGGTGCAGTGGCGCTATGCAGATGGCAAAAACTACCAACCCACCGATGCCTACGTGAAAACCCGTCGCCCAGCCGCCGCCATGAAGTGATCAGTTGTGCCTGTTGCGCGAGATCGTTTGCGTATACCGCCTTGCGGCCAGGTGCTTGGCCAACTCAGGGGGCAAGGGCAGGGCGTATCCCTCCAGCTCAGCGGCAATCAGCTCGCCGCACAAGACCGACAGGCTGATGCCACGCGCGCCCATACCGGTGCAAACCAACAAGCCCGGCCAACGGGCTGGATCTAACGCACCAACAGCCGGTAATCGGTCGGGCAGGGTGCAACGCAATCCGGCCCAGCCTTGAATGTGCGATGGAGAAAACCCCCGTGCCATGCCCTGCGCCAAATGCGGCAGCAAGGTGTTCACCCTCGTTTGATTGTCCGCATGGTCTTCGGTGCGAACGGGCGCTTGCGAACAGTCCCGCTCGAACGTCGAGCCCACAAACCAATGCGCCGCTGAGTCGTTGGGGGCCGCAACTCCGCTGATGAAGCTGCCATGTCCGTTGACCGGAAAGGGCGGTAAAACACTGCGCGTAGCCTCGCTTAAATGATCTAAAGCCCCGAAGCTGACTTGCCCGCGCAAGGTGTTAAGGGGAAGATGCACAGAAGGCCCCGCATCGCTTGCGACCAGTGTCTGCAAGAGGGCCTGTGTTTCGAAAGCGCTGGCCAAAACAAGCTGCGGTGTTTGGGTTAAAAGTTGGCCGCCAGCATCCCAAGCATGCCACTGACCATCGCTTCGGCTCACACGGTGAACCGCACAACCCAAGCGCAAGGTAATGCCTGGCGTGGCCAGCTGAGCCGCCACAAAAGGGCGAGGGCACAGCCAACCCGCTTGGCTGTGCCACAGCGCCGGCACCTCCGTCGAAAATCCACAGGCCTCTAATTGGGCATGGCTGGCGCGAGAGCTCCTGTGATCCTCATCATGGGGCAAGGCATTGGTTGAAGGCAATGCACGCTTGCCTTTGACCCGATGCTCAAAAATACCAGTCAGCCCCCAATCAGCGGATGTCATCAGACCTGCATCGGTGAGCCGACTTGCGCGATGGGTTGTGGCTTGAACGCCCAAGCGGGTGATGCGAGAAAAAACATTGTCATCGGGTGACACATGCGGGGCAGCCAACCCCACGGGAAGTCCTGAGGCCCCTGCACCCAAAGCGGGCGCAGTGTCCAACACCTCAACGAGCCACCCGCATTGCGCCAAGCTGGCAGCCACCGCAGCACCTGCCATGCCTGCGCCTATGACCGCGATGCGGCGGTCACAAGCGTCAGGCGAAGTGGGCTTCAGCACTCAGGGGCTGGGTGGTGGCACGTAGCCTTGCGCAGCGTCTGCACCGTCACCAAAGAAATGATTTTCCATTTGACGAGCCAGGTACTGGCGTGCGCGCAGATCGGCCAAGTTCAGACGATTCTCATTGACCAGCATGGTTTGGTGTTTGAGCCAATCAGCCCAAGCTTGCTTGCTCACCCCTTCCCAAATGCGCTTGCCCAGTTCGCCGGGGTAAGGCGGAAAGTCCAAGCCTTCGGCCTCGGTGCCCAGTTTGATGCATTTGATCGTGCGTGCCATGTGAAGTCCTTTGAATTATCTTAAGAAGCTGTGGTTATACGGATATAAAATATCTGTATTTCCAAGAATGTGAATTAGGCGGCAGAATCAGGCATCTCGCAATGCCCACTGACCATGTCATATGGTCGTTACACCCCCCTCAACAGGGCGTAACTTTAGCAAGATTTGGGCATTTAATTTTCAACAAGGTCCCAAGACCTTGTCTTTTATCATCCATACCAATTGTTATGAGTGCATTTCTCGAAGAACGCGTTTTGAGCGTTCACCACTGGACGGATCGTCTGTTCAGCTTCACCACGACCCGGGATCAAGCCTTGCGCTTTTCCAACGGCCACTTCACCATGATCGGTTTGCGCGGCGAAAACGGCAAACCCTTGTTACGTGCCTACAGCATTGCCAGTGCCAATTACGAAGAACATCTGGAGTTTTTGAGCATCAAAGTGCCCGATGGCCCGCTGACCTCCAAGCTCCAGCACATTCAGGTCGGTGACTCGATCGTGGTGGGCCGCAAGCCCACGGGCACCTTGTTGATCGACTATTTGCTACCCGGTAAACGGCTGTACCTTGTTGGAACCGGTACCGGACTGGCCCCGTTCATGAGCATCATTCGTGACCCAGACACGTATGACCGTTTTGAGCAGGTTATTTTGGTGCACGGTGTTCGCCAAGTGAATGAGTTGGCCTACAACGAGTACATCACCCAAGAACTGCCACACAACGAGTTTTTAGGTGAAATGGTCACCAAGCAACTCAAGTACTACCCGACAGTGACACGCGAGCCCTTCAAACACCAGGGTCGCATCACTGAATTGATGGAAAACGGCCAACTCTTCGAAGACCTGGGTGTGCCCAAACTCAATGCTGAAGAAGACCGCGTCATGATTTGCGGCAGCCCCGCGATGCTGCGTGACCTCAAAAGTCTTTGCGAAAAGAACGGATTGCCCGAAGGCAACACCACCAAGCCCGGTGCTTTTGTGATCGAGCGAGCCTTCGCTGAAAGTTAAACTCTGCGCATGTTTTTAAAACCACCCCCCTTTCGCCAAATCTTTGGCTTGATCGGTTTGTCCGCTGTGGGCATGCTGGCCTTTGGTCTGTATCTGCAGCATGTG
>CANBWK010000085.1 GCA_947373105.1 Comamonadaceae bacterium
AACTTGTCTGCACAGCTTAAGCAATGGGCTTATTTGGGCAGTTTTGTGGAGTTGACCTTTGAAACTGAGTTGGGTCAGGTGTTTGTGATTTCGCCCGATGTCGAGCGTGAATGGCGTGTCGGAAAGTCAATGGCGCTGAATTTACCGGGCCGAGGGGTGTCTGTGGTGATGGTTTGAAAATTCTCTAATCTAGGGCACTTAATCTTTTGACCCATGCGCCAATGCCCGTGCCCGGCTGGCAGCCAAAGCGGATTCGTTGGGTGCTGACAAGTCCCAGCCCTGCATGTGGTCCAAGCTGATGTCCGTGAGTGCTTTGATCCAAACTGGATGGTTGTTTAAACAGGGTATGTAGCTGAAGGTTTCACCGCCTGCATGCAAAAAGGCTTCTTGCGCTTCTTGCTGAATCTCCTCCAGCGTCTCCAGGCAATCACCTGTAAAGCCGGGGCAGATCACGTCGACTTTTTTAACACCACGTTGAGCCATGGCGATCAGCGTCGGCTCGGTGTAGGGCTCCAGCCACTTGGCTTTGCCAAAGCGTGATTGGAAGGTCAGTTTGTATTGGTCTTTGCTCAGGCCCAGCGCCTCGGCCAGCAGCCGGCCGGTCTTCATGCACTCGCAGTGGTAGGGGTCACCCAGGTGCAAGGTGCGCTCAGGTACGCCATGGAAACTCATCACCAGTTGCTCGGCTTGCCCATTAGTGTCCCAGTGCTCACGAACGGTTTGCGCCAGCGCTGCGATATAGCGCGGATCGTCGTGGTATCGGTTGACAAAGCGCATCTCGGGGATCAGCCTGGTTTTTAAGCCCCAGCGGTACACCGCGTCAAACACGCTGGCGGTGGTGGTGCCGCTGTATTGGGGGTAGGCGGGCACGATCAGCACGCGCTGCACACCTTCGTCCTTGAGAGCGTTAAGCTGCTCAGGTATGGAAGGCTGGCCGTAGCGCATGGCGTAGCGCACAGTGACGCTGTGGCCAAGGGCTTGCAGGGTGGTGCCCATCGATTGGGCTTGTTGTTCGGTAAAGACCCTGAGCGGGGAGCCGCCTTCGGTCCAGATGCTGGCGTATTTGGCGGCCGACTTTTTGGGGCGAACGCGCAAGATGATGCCGTGCAGGATCAGCCACCAGATGGGCTTTGGGATCTCGACCACGCGGCTGTCGCCCAAGAATTCTGCCAGGTACTTTCTAAGGGCTGGGGCCGTAGGCGCGCTGGGTGTGCCCAAGTTGCAATACAGGACGGCCGTGCGAGCGGGCTGCCCATGCTGAAAAGAAGGTTCTTTGTTGAATGCCATGCGGTATTCTCTCACCATGATTGACCTCACCCGCATCAAAGCCATCACCCTCGATTTGGACGACACTTTATGGCCGATTTGGCCCACCATTGCGCGGGCTGAAGAAGCTTTGCTGGGGTGGTTGACCCAAAACGCGCCACGCACAGCGTCTTTGTGTGCCACCCCCGGACTGCAAAGGCAGGTGCGAGAGCAAATGCCCTTGTTGCGGCCGGACCTGGCGTCCGACATGTCGGCCCTGCGCAGGGAAGCCATTCGCATCTTGCTCGGGCGAGCGGGGGAGTCGCCCGATTTGGCGGAACCCGCCTTTGATTTTTTCTTTGAGCAACGGCAAAAAGTGGAATTGTTCGCCGACGTCCTACCCGCGCTCGATTTTTTGAAAGCCCGTTACCCCTTGGTGTCGGTGTCCAATGGCAATGCGGATATCCACAAAGTAGGATTGGGACAGTATTTCACCGCAGCATTGAGTGCGCACCAATTGGGCATAGCCAAGCCAGATGTCCGCATTTTTCATGCCGGTGCGCAGGCTGCCGGGGTTGCGCCGCATGAAGTGCTGCACATTGGTGACGACACGCACGCTGACTGTATTGGGGGTCTGGACGCGGGCATGCAAGTCGTGTGGGTCAATCGTGAGGCGCATGTTTGGAGCCATGGAGACAAGCTGCCGCACCTAGAGGTACCAGACCTGCTTGCCTTATGTGCCCATTGGCCAGAATACGCTTGAGTTTTGTCGGTCGGTTCAGCGCGTACATTGAAGCAATATCCTGTCATCGAATAATCCCGGGTTAAAGCAGTCCGCTTGATGGCTTGCAGATGTGTGGCATCAAAGGTTGAAAATTTAAGCAACGCCCGTCATCTGAGCATCGACAGAGACGGTTTCAAAATCGCCGGGTAGCACGATCTCAAGGATCTCGAGATCCTCTGAGTGGGCAATTTCTCTGTGCCTAATCCCGGGGGGTTGGTGAACGCAGGTGCCCGCTTCGAGTTTGTGCTGGCCGTGCCCTTCATATTCAAAAATTGCCCAACCCTTGAGTACATACACAATTTGCAGAGAGATTTTGTGAAGATGCCACTCGCCATTGGCGTTGGTACCTTCGCGTGCACGAATGACATGCATGATTGCTTTACCGTCCGTTGCTGTGTGGATACCCAGGTCACGGTATTCAAAGTACTTGCGTAAACCGTCGAACTTGAATTGACCATCGCTTGCGTGCTGGATGCTGAATGACATGAGGAACCCCTGGGTGAAATTCAATGTGTATTTGGATCAAGTTAAATCAAAACCGCCCCAGCGCCTGCATCTTCCAAGCCAGCCACAGCTTGCGCAGTGGCGTCAGTGTGATGCGTTGGTGCAGCACTTGAAAGTTTGACGTTTCAATCTCTCTCAACAGCGTACGGTAGATGCTGGCCATCATCAGGCCAGATTTTTGGGCTCGGCGGTCTGCGGCGGGCAGCAATGCAAGGGCCTCGTCGTAAAGGGCGTGAGCACGTTCGGTTTGGTACTTCATCAGTGCGGTGAAATTGTCTGAGTAAGTGCGCTGCATCAGGTCCTGCGCCTTCACGCCAAAGCGTTGCTGTTCGTCCAGAGGGAGGTAGATGCGCCCGCGCAGAGCGTCTTCGCCCACGTCGCGGATGATGTTGGTCATCTGAAGCGCCAAGCCCAGTTTGTGGGCGTAGGCTGTAGTGGCTTCATCCGTTTGGCCAAAGATACGGGCCGCGACTTCACCGACCACGCCAGCCACCAAATGGCAGTAGGTTGTTAGGCCTGCAAAGTCCAGGTAGCGGGTTTGGTTCAGGTCCATTTGGCAGCCTTCGATCACGGCCATCAGATGGCGGCTTTCTATGCCAAAGGCTTGGGAGTGCGGCATGAGCGCCTGCATGACTGGGTGGCTGGGCTGACCGGCAAAGGCCTGCAGCACTTCTTTGTGCCACCAGCCGAGTTTGGCGGCGGCCACGCTGGGGTCTTTGATTTCGTCGACCACATCGTCCACTTCGCGGCAGAAAGCATAAAAGGCGGTGATGGCGGCACGGCGCTGCGGCGACAGAAAGAGGAAGGCGTAGTAAAAGCTGCTGCCCGAGGCAACGGCTTTTTGCTGGACGTAGTCTTGCGGGGTCATGGGTTGGATTCTCGCACTGCTGAGAGCCGTTTGAATTCATATGCCAAGGTGTTGCGTGTAGCCCCACCCAACAAAATCCGCCACATTAGTTTTCTGACTTCGTGACGCGGCATTTTAACGGGTTGGGTCAAGGCGCCAGGCCCCGATTGGCGCAGCAGTGCCAGCGTTCGGATGCCAATCAACGCGGGCAGCGCACTGGCCAAGCGCACGCGTATGTTGTTGACCGCTAGGCAGTAGTGCAATCCGTCCTCAAGTTGGGCTTGGGTGCTGTCGAGATAGGCTTCCCACAGGGGCGTCAATGCGATCAAGGGCTGACCCCTGAGAACGCTCTGAAAGAGTTGCGCAGGGTCTAGGCCTTGATCGGAGAGGCGTTCGCGTGGCCAATAACAGCGTCCACCAGCCAAATCGGCGCCCGAGTCGCGTAGGATGTTCAACCGCTGCAGGCCCATGCCATAGCGGCGGCCCAGTTGCCGCATTTCTAACGTGGGCCGTGAAGAAAAGTCAGGCAAGTGCCGAGCGCACACTTCGGTCCAAAACTCCCCAACACATCCGGCTACTTGCCAGGTGTAGTTGTCCAGATCAGACTCGGCGTTGAAGGCATTGGGCCCATCGCCAAAGACCGCCACATCCGCCATTTGACCTTGCGTGATGAACCCCAGAACCTCTCGAACGCTGCGTTGGTCTGCGGCTGTTAAGCCTTGGACCTGAGCCAGACATTCTGGCCAGGCATGCATCAACGCGCGTTCTTGGAGGTTGTCCTGTTGTCTGGCAAAGGCTTGTATTTGCGGGGTCAAATCTTCAATCACATCGCTTGGCGCTTCAATCGCTCGGATCAAGCCGGCCAACAAATTCAAGCGATCAGTCTGCGTTTGCGCGGTGGTGTCCGCGACGGTGTCCGTCGTCCGAGCCAGTAAATAACCGATCGCAACAGGCGCTTGAATCACCTTGGGCAAGAGCCTTATGGACAAGTTGAACGACCGAGAGACCCCTTTAAGCAGTTGGTGCAGGTCTAACTTCTTCATGGGCGGCGAATGGGCTTGTTCAGACATGGTTAATGCCTATTGTCGCTTGACAGAAATCATGTCTTTGATTAGATTACTAACCAGTCAGTCATTAATTTACACTTGAGTCCTTATGTATTCTTTTAAATGGGCGCGAGCCGTCCCTTGCAAATCCTTGTTGGCTCTGAGTTGCGCCTTGGCCATTGCGGCTTGTTCCAAGCCTGAAGCCGTGCAAGAGCCCGTGCGTGCGGTCAAAGTGATCACAGTGGGTGCAGACACTTTGACTTCAGGCGGTGAATTCGCGGGTGAAGTCCGTGCCCGGGTGGAGTCACGCTTGGGTTTTCGGGTGGCAGGCAAAATCACGCAACGACAAGCGGAGATGGGTCAGCATGTGAATGCGGGCGCAGTCTTGGCACAAATAGATGCGTCAGATTACCAACTGGCGGTGCAAGCCGCCCAAGCGCAGGTGGCTGGCGCACGGACCCAGCGAGATTTGGCCCAAGCGGAATACAAGCGCTATGAGGGCTTGCGAGCGCAGAACTTCATCAGCGCAGCAGAGCTAGAGCGGCGCGAAGCCAGTTTGAAAGCCGCACAGTCCACCCTGGATCAGGCTTTGGCACAAGCCCAAAATCAGGGCAACCAATCGGCCTACACCCAACTGCGTGCCGATGTGTCTGGCGTGATTACCTCGGTGGACGGGGAAGTCGGTCAAGTGGTCGCCGCAGGTACGCCGGTTTTTAGATTGGCACAGGACGGGCCCCGCGATGCGGTATTTGCAGTGTCTGAAAACATGGTGATGCGATTGCAAAAAGGCCAGCGCATGTCCGCTGTGATGGCCCAAGGTGGCCCAACCGTTCAAGGGCGCATTCGTGAAATCGCTGGCAGTGCCGATCCTGTGACGCGAACCTTCAACGTCAAACTGGCGCTGGAAAGTGGTGAAAAATTGCCTTTGGGGGCGAGCGTGAATGTCCAAGCCGCCGGACTGACAGTCAATCCCTCAACCGTGATCAAAGTGCCGACCAGTGCATTGCGTCAAGAGGGTAAAGGATCGGCCGTTTGGGTGTTGGACGAAGCCAAGATGACCGTGTCATCTCAAGCCGTGGAGGTGGGCACAGCCGACAACAATGAGGCCGTGATTGCTTCTGGTTTGTCGGCGGGGCAGCGTATCGTGTCAGCCGGTGTGCATGTACTTAACCCTGGCCAAAAAGTGACGGTCTACAAAGCACCCATCACGCCAGCGCAGAACCGTTGATTCGCCATGTCTAATTTGCATTCCCAGCCGGCTTCAGACCGTTTTAACCTGTCCAAATGGGCGCTAGCGCACCCGGCCTTGACCCGTTACTTGTTGATCTCGTTGATGGTGCTGGGCTTTGCGGCTTATTTCCAGCTGGGACAAGATGAGGATCCACCTTTTACCTTCAGAGCCATGGTGGTCCGTGCTTATTGGCCCGGGGCCACGGCGCAGCAAATGGCCGAGCAAGTAACCGACAAGCTCGAGCGCACCTTGCAAGAAGTACCCTATGCGGACAAGATTCGCAGTTATTCCAAGCCGGGTGAGTCGCAGATTATTTTTGAGATCAAGGATTCTTCGAAGTCCTCTGAAGTGGCCAATGTTTGGTACACCGTACGCAAAAAAATAGGGGACATGCGTTCCACCTTGCCCAGTGGGGTGATTGGGCCGTTTTTCAACGATGACTTTGGGGATGTGTACGGCGTCATTTATGCCTTGCGCGGACAAGGCTTCAGCCCCGCAGAGGTCAAAGTTTTTGCGGATGCAGCACGGCAAAAGATTTTGCGCGTGCCCGATGTGGCCAAGGTCGAGCTGTTTGGTGTGCAGGATGAAAAACTGTTCATCGAAATTTCCCAAAAACGGCTGGCGCAAATGGGGTTGGACATGTCGGCGGTAATCGCCCAATTGAATCAACAAAACGCCATTGAATCGGCAGGCATCTTGCAGGCCCCTGAGGACACGGTGCAAATCCGGGTGGCCGGACAATTCAACTCGCTGGAGGCTTTGCGCGCCATGCCGATCCGGGGCGCGAGCGGCAACCAATTGCGCTTGGGCGATTTGGCCACCTTGTCTCGTGGCTACATCGATCCGCCACAGGTCAAAGTGCGGCATGACGGCAGCGATGTGATTGGCCTTGGGGTCTCCATGGCCAAGGGCGGCGACATCATTGATCTGGGCAATGCCTTGCAAGTGACAGCCAAACAAATCAGGGCTTCTTTGCCTGCCGGCATGGAGTTGATTCAGGTGCAAGACCAGCCGCAGGCGGTATCGAGTTCTGTGAATGAATTCATCCATGTACTGATCGAAGCTGTGGTCATTGTGCTGGGGGTGAGCTTTCTGGCGTTGGGCTTGCACAAGCGGCCAGGTGTGCAGCCTTTATGGCGCCGTTGGACGCTGGATGTGCGGCCTGGCCTGGTGGTGGGCATCACTATTCCGCTGGTCTTGGCGGTGACCTTTTTGGCCATGTATTACTTTGGCATCGGCTTGCATAAAATTTCGTTGGGTTCTTTGATCATTGCCTTGGGCTTGCTGGTAGACGACGCGATCATTGCCGTTGAGATGATGGTGCGCAAGATGGAGGAGGGTTATGACAAAGTGCGCTCCGCTACCTTTGCCTACGAGTTGACCGCCATGCCGATGCTGACCGGCACCTTGATCACGGCCACCGGTTTTTTACCAATCGGCATGGCCAAGTCAGTGACCGGAGAGTACACCTTTGCCATCTTTGCGGTGACAGTGCTGGCCTTGATCATCAGCTGGGTGGCTTCGGTTTATTTTGTTCCCTATCTGGGGGCTTGGTTACTCAAGTCGCCAGCGCAAGTTCAAAATGCCCAAGGCAACTTGAACGTAAAGCCACACGAGTTGTTTGATACCCCGTTTTACAACCAATTTCGCCGCACTGTTAACTGGTGTGTGGAGCACCGTTGGATCACCATCGGTTTGACCGTCTTGATGTTTGCTCTTGGTATTGCTGGCATGGGCAAAGTGCAGCAACAGTTTTTCCCTGACTCCAGCCGCCCAGAAATTCTGGTGGATTTGTGGCTGCCTGAAGGGGCCACATTTACCGCCAGTGAGGAAGTGGCCAAGCGCTTTGAAAAGCGCATGATGACGGAGCCCGGCGTCAAGTCGGTCACCACATGGGTAGGGTCTGGGGTTCCCCGCTTTTACTTGCCCCTGGACCAGGTCTTTCCTCAAACCAACGTGTCGCAGTTGATTGTGTTGCCTCAGGACTTGAAAACCCGAGAGAGTTTGCGCATCAAGTTGCCAGCCATTTTGGCGCAAGAGTTTCCGGAAATTCGGGGGCGTGTCAAGTTGCTTCCCAACGGGCCGCCTGTGCCTTACCCTGTTCAATTCAGGGTGGCGGGTGTCGACCCGGTGATGCTGCGTGAAAAGGCTGACGAGGTCAAAGTCATCATGCGCAGCAGCCCCCACACTCGGGGCGTGAACGACAACTGGAACGAGTCTGTCAAGGTCATTCGTTTGGAGGTGGATCAAGCCAAAGCGCGTGCTTTGGGCGTGAGCAGTCAGTCGATTGCACAAGCCTCACGCACGATGTTGTCAGGCGCTCCTGTAGGCCAATACCGCGAAGGCGACAAATTGATTGACATCGTGTTACGCCAGCCACTGTCTGAGCGCGATGCCATCACCGATTTGGGGCAGGCCTATGTCCCCACGGCTTCCGGCAAGGCGATCCCGTTGATGCAAATTGCCAAGCCGGTGTTCGATTGGGAGCCTGGCGTGATCTGGCGACAAGGCCGTGACTACGCCATCACGGTCCAAAGTGACCTGACCGAAGGCTTGCAAGGCGCTACTGTCACCTCGCAGTTATTGCCGGAGTTGAAAGCGCTGGAAGCCAAATGGCATGCTGCAGGGCAAACTGATTACCGAATCGAAGTCTCTGGCGCCGTGGAGCAAAGTTCCAAAGGCTCAGCCTCCATTGCGGCCGGTGTGCCCGTGATGTTGTTCATTACCTTCACTTTGCTGATGCTGCAATTGCAAAGCTTCAGCCGAGCCTTGCTGGTGTTTCTGACAGGTCCTTTGGGCATGGCAGGTGTGGCTGCGGCCTTATTGGCCTTGAACCGACCCTTTGGCTTTGTGGCTTTGCTGGGCGTCATTGCCTTGATGGGCATGATTCAGCGCAACTCGGTGATCTTGATCGACCAAATTGAGCAGGATCGGGCGCAAGGTATTCCTGCCTGGACGGCGATTGTGGAGTCGGCGGTGCGTCGTCTTAGACCCATTGTGCTGACCGCTGCGGCGGCGGTTTTGGCCATGATTCCGCTGTCGCGCAGCGTGTTTTGGGGGCCTATGGCGGTGGCCATCATGGGGGGATTGATAGTGGCAACGGTGCTGACGCTGTTGGCACTGCCCGCGATGTACGCTGCTTGGTTCCGCGTTGCCAAGCCAAACTGAAAACGCCCAGTTTCATGGGTAAAATAGCGGGTTGACCGATTTCATGCGGGCGATCAGGTTGGGTCAGCGTCAAGACGCTCTTAATCTGTCCGCCCGTTTTATTTGGACCCGCGCGGGTGGCGAAATTGGTAGACGCACCAGGTTTAGGTCCTGACGGTGGAAACACTGTGCGGGTTCGAGTCCCGCCCCGCGCACCAACTTATTAACCAGAGAAGAACCATGGCAGTTACTGTAGAAACCCTCGAAAAGCTGGAACGCAAGATCACGCTGTCACTGCCTGTGACCGCCATCCAGTCTGAAGTCGACGCTCGTTTAAAGAAGCTGGCCCGTACCGTGAAGATGGACGGTTTCCGTCCAGGCAAAGTGCCCATGAACGTGGTTGCACAGCGATATGGGTACTCGGTTCAGTACGAGGTTATGAACGACAAGGTAGGCGAAGCTTTTGCGGTCGCTGCCAACGAAGCGCAAGTGCGCGTTGCGGGTCAGCCCCGTATCACTGAAAAAGAAGGCGCACCGACTGGGGAGTTGACTTTTGATGCGGTTTTCGAGGTTTACCCTGAAGTTAAATTGGGTGACTTGGCTGGTGTTGAAGTCGAAAAAACGTCTTCTGAAGTCACGGACACCGCGATTGATAAAACCATTGACATTTTGCGTAAGCAGCGCCGCACCTTTGCGCAACGCGCGATGGACACAGCCACGGCTGAGGGTGACCGCGTGACTGTTGACTTTGAAGGCAAAATCGACGGCGAAACTTTCTCCGGTGGTAAGGCTGAAGACTTCCAGTTCATGGTCGGTGAAGGCCAGATGCTGAAAGAATTTGAAGATGCCGTGCGCGGCATGAAAAATGGCGAAAGCAAGACTTTCCCTTTGGCTTTTCCTGCGGATTACCACGGCAAAGATGTTGCCGGCAAAACCGCCGACTTTATGGTCACGGTCAAGAAAATCGAAGCCGCTCACTTGCCTGATGTGAACGAAGCCTTGGCCAAGTCTCTCGGCATTGCTGATGCTTCCGTTGATGGTTTGCGTTCAGACATCCGCAAAAACCTCGAACGTGAAGTGAAATCCCGTTTGCAAGGCCGCAACAAACAAGCCGCCATGGACGCGTTGGTCGCCAAAGCTGAGCTTGATTTGCCCAAGTCTATTGTTCAGTCTGAGGTGGATCGCTTGAAAGAGGGCGCTCGCGCCGACTTGAAGCAGCGCGGTATCAAAGACGCTGATAAAGCCGAAATCCCTGACGACATTTTTGTGCCGCAAGCTGAACGTCGGGTGCGTTTGGGCCTGGTTGTGGCCGAATTGGTTCGCGCCAATGAGTTGCACGCCAAACCGGAGCAAATCAAGGCCCACATTGAAGAGCTGTCTTCAAGCTACGAACGTCCTGCTGATGTGGTTCGTTGGTATTACAGTGACAACCAGCGCATGGCCGAGGTGGAAGCCGTGGTCATTGAAAGCAATGTGGCTGAATATGTCATGTCCAAAGCCAAAGTGACTGAGAAATCGGTGTCCTTTGACGAACTGATGGGCCAACAAGGCTGAGCTTCGGCGCTGAACCGGATTTGAAAGTCTGACTTTCTCACCCCTGGGGCTTGTGTAGGACTTGCAGTTCCGTCCACAAGCCCCATCTCATTGAAGGTCTCCCAAAAGGGTTAAAGTAGCCAAATGAAGATAGGAACGAACATGAGTGAATTCGAAACCCAAGCCTTGGGCATGGTCCCGATGGTGATTGAGACGTCTGGCCGCGGCGAGCGCGCCTATGACATTTATTCCCGTTTGCTCAAAGAGCGCGTGATTTTTTTGGTCGGTGAGGTCAATGACCACGCCGCCAATTTGGTGGTGGCGCAGATGCTGTTTCTGGAAAGCGAAAATCCAGAAAAAGACATCTCGTTCTACATCAACTCCCCTGGCGGTTCCGTCAGTGCAGGCATGGCGATCTTTGATACGATGAATTTCATCAAGCCCGCTGTGTCTACGCTGTGCATGGGCATGGCAGCCAGTATGGGTGCGTTTTTGTTGACATCGGGTGCCAAAGGTAAACGTTTTTGCTTGCCCAACTCCAAGGTGATGATCCATCAACCTTTGGGTGGCACCCGTGGCCAAGCGACGGAAATTGAAATTCACGCCCGTGAAATTTTGAAAACACGCGAACAATTGAACCGTATTCTGGCCGAAAAGACGGGTCAGCCCATGGAAAAAATAGAACGTGACACCGAAAGGGATTACTACCTTTCTGCCGATGAAGCTAAAGAATATGGCTTAGTTGACGAAGTAATAGCCAAACGGCCCTGAATATGTGGGATCGAACAGACAGTTCGGTCTTGATGTGGACGGCGTTTCCCGGCTTCGGTGAACGCCGTTTTTCTTCTCGTTTATCATTCACTCATTCGAATTATTAGGCGTTGTTATGGCCGACAAAAAAGGCGCATCTTCCGAGAAAAATCTTTACTGCTCCTTTTGCGGTAAAAGTCAGCACGAGGTCAAGAAACTCATCGCAGGCCCTTCGGTCTTTATTTGCGATGAATGCATTGACTTGTGCAACGACATCATTCGGGACGAATTGCCTGCAGTTGATTTGACGCCGGGTGCCAAAGATGGCTTGCCAACCCCTTTGGACATCAAAACCAATTTGGATAACTACGTGATTGGTCAAGAAAAGGCCAAACGTACTTTGGCTGTGGCGGTCTACAACCACTACAAGCGATTGCGACACAAAGAAACGGCTAAAAAAGACGAAGTCGAACTCGCCAAGAGCAATATCTTGTTGATTGGCCCTACAGGCTCTGGCAAGACCTTGCTCGCTCAAACGCTGGCCCGCATGCTTGACGTCCCCTTTGTGATGGCCGATGCCACCACCTTGACTGAGGCGGGCTATGTCGGAGAGGACGTGGAGAACATCGTCGCCAAGTTGCTGCAAAGTTGCAATTACGATGTTGAGCGTGCCCAGCGCGGGATTGTCTACATTGACGAGATTGACAAAATCACCCGCAAGTCAGACAACCCGTCCATTACCCGCGATGTGTCGGGTGAGGGCGTTCAGCAGGCATTGCTCAAGCTGATCGAGGGCACCATGGCCAGTGTGCCCCCGCAAGGTGGGCGAAAGCACCCCAACCAAGACTTTTTGCAAATTGACACCACCAACATTTTGTTCATCTGCGGTGGTGCTTTTTCTGGTCTTGAAAAGGTCATCGAGAATCGGACCGAGGCCTCTGGCATTGGTTTTGGCGCTGTCGTCAAAAGTAAAAAACAACGCTCCCTGACCGATGTGTTTAACGAAGTGGAACCGGAAGATTTGATCAAGTTCGGCCTGATCCCTGAGCTGGTTGGTCGCATGCCTGTGGTGGCGACTTTGGCCGAGTTGACTGAAGAAGCGCTGATCGAGATTTTGACAGAGCCCAAAAATGCCTTGGTCAAACAGTTTGGCAAATTGCTCAGCATGGAAGGCGTCGAGTTGGAAATACGTCCTGCCGCTTTGCATGCGATCGCGCGCAAAGCCTTGGCGCGTAAAACAGGTGCTCGTGGATTGCGTTCCATACTGGAGCAAGCGCTGATCAATACGATGTTCGAATTACCGACATCTTTGAATGTTGAAAAAGTGGTGGTGGATGAGTCCACCATCGAAGAGAACCAAACTCCCTTGCTGGTTTACCGCGAAGCGGCTAAACAAGCCTGATCCCTTTGGGGCCCAGGCTAAAGGACAATGGATTGCAACCTAAAAACACCTTGTGTGCTCTGGTTGAAATCAGGCGTCCCGTGACCATCTATCCCGTATAACTGAGGGAACTCTTATGTCCGGACACACTCCATTACCCGCCATTCTGCTTGACCTGCCCATGTTGCCTTTGCGCGATGTGGTGGTCTTTCCGCACATGGTCATCCCCTTGTTTGTGGGTCGCCCCAAGAGCATCAAGGCCCTCGAAACCGCCATGGCCAGCGACCGCCGCATCATGCTGGTGGCCCAAAAAACCGCTGCCAAAGACGAGCCTGAAGCCACCGACATGTTTGAAGTCGGCTGCATTTCGACGATTCTGCAGATGCTTAAACTGCCGGACGGCACCGTCAAAGTCCTGGTTGAAGGCCAGCAAAGGGCCACGGTTCAAACCATTGTGGATGGCGAGGTTCATTTCACCGCCACGGTGATGCCCATGGAGGTGGCGGCAGAGCAAGCCCAGCAAAGCAGCGAAATCGAAGCGCTTCGGCGGGCGGTGATGCAGCAGTTTGACCAGTACGTCAAACTCAACAAAAAGATTCCACCCGAAATTCTCACATCGATCTCGAGCATCGATGAGCCAGGTCGCTTGGCCGATACCATTGCTGCCCATTTGCCGCTCAAGTTAGAAAACAAGCAATTGGTGCTTGATTTGGCGAGCATCCGTGATCGCTTGGAAAATCTCTTTGCACAACTTGAGCGCGAAGTCGATATTTTGAATGTCGATAAAAAAATCCGCGGCCGTGTCAAGCGACAGATGGAAAAAAATCAGCGTGATTTTTACCTGAATGAACAAGTCAAAGCGATCCAAAAAGAGTTGGGCGAGGGCGAAGAGGGCGCAGACATAGAAGAGATCGAAAAGAAGATCAAAGCCGCCAAAATGACGCCAGATGCTCGCAAAAAAGCGGATGCCGAGCTGAAGAAGCTCAAGCTCATGTCACCCATGTCTGCGGAAGCCAGTGTGGTGCGCAACTACATTGATGTCCTCACGGCCTTGCCTTGGAGCAAACGTACCAAGATCAAACACGACTTGGGCAATGCCGAAGTCGTGTTGAACGAGGACCACTTTGGCCTGGAAAAAGTCAAAGACCGCATCATGGAATACCTGGCGGTGCAGCAACGTGTGGACAAGCTCAAAGCGCCTATTCTTTGCTTGGTCGGTCCTCCGGGCGTAGGCAAAACATCGCTGGGTCAATCGATTGCCAAAGCCACGGGCCGAAAATATGTGCGTATGGCCCTGGGCGGCATGCGTGATGAGGCTGAAATCCGTGGCCACCGCCGCACGTATATCGGGGCTATGCCTGGCAAGGTATTGCAAAGCCTGACCAAGGTCGGCACGCGCAACCCTCTGTTCTTGTTGGATGAGATCGATAAACTGGGCACCGACTTCCGCGGTGACCCTTCGAGTGCTTTGCTTGAAGTCCTGGACCCCGAACAAAACCACACTTTCGGCGACCATTATGTGGAGGTGGATTTCGATCTAAGTGACGTCATGTTTGTGGCGACCTCTAATTCGATGAACATCCCTTCGGCCCTTCTGGACCGGATGGAGGTGATCCGTTTGTCGGGCTACACCGAAGACGAAAAAACCAGTATCGCCATCAAGTATTTGCTGCCTAAGCAGATGACCAACAACGGGGTGAAAGAGTCTGAGCTGAAAGTCTCTGACGCAGCGGTGCGGGACATTGTTCGTTACTACACCCGCGAAGCGGGCGTTCGATCACTTGAACGTGAGCTTTCTAAAATTTGCCGCAAGGTTGTCAAGGCTCTGCTGTTGAAACAGATGACGCCCCAGGTCGTGGTGACGCCTGACAACTTGAACGATTTCTTGGGTGTGCAGAAATACACTTACGGGCGCGCAGAAGCGACCAACCAAGTCGGGCAAGTGGTGGGTTTGGCCTGGACTGAAGTGGGCGGCGATTTGCTGACCATTGAAGCCGCATTGATGCCGGGTAAAGGGGTTATCACGCGCACGGGCTCTTTGGGTGATGTGATGAAAGAGTCAGTAGAGGCTGCGCGAACCGTGGTGCGCAGTCGCGCTCGGCTGTTGGGAATCAAAGACGATATCTTTGAGAAAAAAGACTTGCACATTCACGTGCCAGATGGTGCCACGCCCAAAGACGGCCCCAGCGCTGGTGCGGCCATGACCACCGCCATGGTCTCTGCCATGACGGGGATACCGATCCGTGCGGATGTGGCCATGACGGGAGAGATCACTTTGCGCGGCGAAGTTACGGCCATTGGCGGCTTGAAAGAAAAGCTGCTGGCGGCATTGCGTGGTGGCATCAAGACAGTATTGATCCCCGAAGACAACGTCAAAGACTTGCAAGACATTCCCGAGAACGTCAAGAACGGCTTGGAGATTGTGCCCGTCAAGTGGATTGATAAAGTGCTTGAAGTCGCTTTAGAGAGAATGCCAGAAGCATTGCCTGAAGAAGAAGTTGCCGCAGTTGCCGCTGTTGCCGCCTTGGTTCAGGTTGACGCAGTAATCGAGAAAGAAGCGATCAAACACTGATTGAAAATGAGGGCAAAAATTTCGCGACAGGTTTTGAAAATCTGAAAATTTGCCCTATAATTCATCCAACGCAAAACAAAGCATATAATGCTAAGTTGGCTGCAAATGCGGGAATAGCTCAGTTGGTAGAGCGCAACCTTGCCAAGGTTGAGGTCGCGAGTTCGAATCTCGTTTCCCGCTCCAAATGATGAAAGAAGTTCACAACTCTTTCAGATCAAAAGGGAAGCCCAGCGCTTCCCTTTTTTGTCAGTTCTGATCTTGTCAGTTTTATGGCTCGGTAGCAAAGCGGTTATGCACCGGATTGCAAATCCGTGTAGGTCGGTTCGACTCCGGCCCGAGCCTCCATAT
>CANBWK010000086.1 GCA_947373105.1 Comamonadaceae bacterium
CCGTGTTCATGGTGCGACCGACGAGCACTTTGCGACGCCAGGCGAAGCGCCTGCGAGCGTGGACCGGTACAAAGACCAACCCTCGCCTTCTTTGACCAAGCTCCAGCCTTGAAGGTCAGACTTCACGTCGTGTTTACGCGGTGCGACCAGCCAGTTTCCGGGCTGTTGACTGGCGGGCGCTAACACATCAGGCGTTTTCAGCGTCTGGCCTGCTTCAGCGTCAAAGTTGGCACCTTCAAAAAGTTCCCGACGCCAGTTGTCTCCCGCTGTTTTGCGCACCGTGGGCCAATCTTGAACCACCACCATTTGTTTCTCGGCATGCACCAAAAAAGGCAAATCATAAGGATAACCACCCACCACATAAATCGTGTCGCCGGGTTGCTTCAGGCATGCCAAGGTGGGGGCAATGTCAATGGTGTAACGGTCGCGTGTGACATCTTCCACCATGAAGTTGGTGATCACAGCCGTGCTGAGCGACAAAATCACCAAACCGGTCCAGATTTTGGCAGCATGGCGAACCTGCGCCATGGCACGCTCCCAACCCCAAGCCGCAATCAAAGCCAAGGGCGGCATGATCGGCAAAATATAGCCCACCAATTTGGAGTTTGGAATAGAGAAAAACACGGCGATTGCCAAGACCCAAACCCACATCAGTGAAAACACGCGGCGGTCGATGCCTGGGTTGACATCACGGGCCCGACCCACCTGTGCCAAGATAAAAAATAACCAAGGCCCAAAAAGCAACAACAAAGCCAAACCATAAAACCACCAAGGCTGCGCATTGTTGAAGGTCGTGCCGGTGTAGCGACCAAACTGCTGCGCGCCAAACAAGTAATCAAAAAGGCCGGGGAACTTGTGCTGGGCCAAAACAAACCAAGGGACGGCGATCACGGCAAAAATCAACAGACCACTGAACCAGGGAAAGCGCCACATTTTGCGGGCTTGCCCAGTCCAAAGCAGCCAGACAAAAATCACCAACCCTGGCAACACCAAACCAATCAACCCCTTGGACAACACACCCAAGGCGCAAGCCACAAAGCCCCAGCGGGCCAATCCGGGGTGGGGTTGATCGCCATGCAAGAAAGACAAACCAAACAACCAAATGGCGATACCGATCCAGGTGGCCACCAACATGTCGTGGTTGACGTATTGCCCACCCGCCAAAAAGGTCAGACTGGTCCCCAGCATGACCATGGCGCGACGGGCCGTTGCCTCGCCACTGAGATGCCGCGCACACAAGCACAGCGCCACCATCATCAAACCTGCATTCAGGGCCGGCACCAACCGGGCAGCCCAAGCGTATTGCCCAAAGACAGCCATGGACGAGGCCTGCAACCAATGCAACAACGGCGGTTTATGAAAAAATGGAATGCCATTCAATCGGGGCGTCAGCCAGTCGCCCGATTGCAGCATCCAACGGCCCACTTCGGCGTAACGGCCTTCATCGGGCACGGCCAAGGGGCGTACCCAAGCCAAGCACAAGAGCAAAACCCATAACCCGGCCAGCGCCAGCCAGGAGGTGCGAGAAACTGAGGAAATCGTTTTATTCACAGGGCGTTAGTTTAAACGGGCAGGCTGCATTGCATGAGGCAACGCCCGTTTAAATCACCTGCATCAAAGCAGGGCCTTTTTGGAGGCGACCGATCACCGAGGCTTGCTCAAAATTTTGCGCATTCAAAATAGACAGCACCGCATCAACGGCGTGGCTGGCGCAAGTGATCAGTAAACCTCCACTGGTTTGGGGGTCGGTCAACATATTGCGCTTCCAGTCCGCAAAACCAGGGGGCAGCGCGACTTCGTCGCCATAACCGGACCAATTGCGGGGGGATGCGCCGGTGCAGGTGCCACTTTGGGCGATGTCGACCGCCAGGGGAATACAAGGCAGGCTGTCAAAATTGACCTGCGCGGTCAGTCCAGAACCACGGCAAATTTCGAGCAAATGTCCAGCCAAGCCAAACCCCGTCACATCGGTGATGGCATGGACCTCGTCCATTTTGGACAAAGCCATGCCGGGCGTATTGAGCTGGGTCGTCCAACGCAGCATGTCTGCGTAACCCGCTTCAGAAAGTACGCCTTTTTTGAGCGCCGCCGACAGCATCCCCACGCCCAGGGGTTTGCTCAAAATAAGCACATCACCGGCCTGGGCTGCGCTGTTGCGTTTGATCTGGGCAGGATGCACGAGCCCAATGCCCACTAAACCATAAATAGGCTCCAGCGTATCAATGCTGTGACCGCCAGCAATCGGTATGCCCGCAGCGGAGCAGACCGCTTGGCCTCCGGCCAAAATCTGCCGAATGTCTTCTTCGGACATTTTTCCCAAAGGCATGCCGACAATCGCCAAAGCCATCAAAGGCGTACCGCCCATGGCATAGACATCCGACAGCGCGTTGGTGGCGGCAATTCGACCAAAATCAAAGGGGTTGTCCACAATGGGGGTGAAAAAATCCGTGGTGGCAATGATCGCCTGTGTTTCGTTGATTTGGTAGACCGCCGCATCATCGCTGGTTTCGGTGCCCACCAAAAGCTGCGGGGGAATGATCGGCAGCACACTGTTTTGCAACAAGCGGGAAAGCACCGCAGGTGCAATCTTGCAGCCGCAACCGCCACCATGACTGAACTCGGTGAGGCGAATCGGCGCACTTGAGGGCTCTCTATCAGACATATACAATCAAATTCAATAATGAACGTTGATCATACCCTCGCCTCTATCGCCCGATTGCGCCAATTTGACGCCATCATTGACGCCCGTTCCCCTTCCGAATTTGCACACGACCATGTCCCCGGGGCCATCAACTGCCCCGTGCTCAATGACGAGGAACGGGCAAGGGTAGGCACGCTGTACAAGCAGGTCTCGCCTTTCGAGGCCCGTAAAGTTGGTGCGGCCTTGGTCGCCATCAATGTGGCGCACCATATTCAAGAACAATTTGCAAAGCACCCCCGCGGTTGGACACCGTTGGTTTATTGTTGGCGGGGTGGGCAACGCAGTGGTGCCTTTACCCACATCCTGCGCCAAGTGGGTTGGGCTGCACAGCGACTGGATGGCGGCTACAAAGCCTGGCGCAGCTTTGTGATGGCCGAGTTGGCCCGATTGCCTGCGCAGTTTCATTTCGAGGTGGTGTCCGGCCCGACCGGTTGCGCCAAAACCAGAATCCTCCATGCGCTTGCCGAACAGGGCGAACAGGTGCTGGACTTGGAAGGCCTTGCCGCTCACAAAGGCTCTGTTTTGGGGGAGATGCCTGCAACGCCTCAGCCGTCACAAAAAATGTTCGACACCCTGTTGCTGGATCAATTGACGCGGCTGGATCCAGCCCGTCCGGTGTATGTTGAAGCCGAAAGCAAACGCATTGGGCAAATCCAGTTGCCTGACACCTTATTCGAAGTGATGAACAAGAGCCCTTGGTTGAGCGTGAACGCCAGTTTGCAGGCCCGCGTGGATTTTTTACTCACCGATTACGCTTACTGGCTGGACGACCCGCAACTGCTCGCGCACTTGGACCGACTTAAACCCAACTGTGGCAATGAACAAGTGGCGCACTGGCAATCACTGGTGGGACAGCGGGACTTTGCCCGCTTGGTTAGCGAACTGCTGACGCAGCACTACGACCATTTTTACAAACGATCCCTGAGGCACGCCCAATCAGGCGCACCAGATGCCCGAATGTTCTCAACCGACGATTTATCCCCCCAAAGTATCACGGCATTGGCTCAGCGCATTGCGCAAAGCCCCGCAGTGAGCGCATGATGAACCCCAACCTCTAGGAGATGAACCGTGCAAAAGCGTTCTATTCAAACTTGCAGCGCCCAGCCTGCTTGGCTGATGCGAAAACTGATGCCCTGCCTGATAGGCTTGATTTTGGGTATGACCGGTGCTGGTGCATGGGCTTATAAGACTGAAAAAGTTTGCAACGACTTGCCTGCTACTGCAGCAGAACCCGCCAAAAAGGTCTGCAAAATTGTACGCGTCCCCCCCGGCAAAGAACCCGCGCCCAAAGAGGAAAAAAAGGAAGAGAAGAAAAAATCGGGTCATTGAGCCCGAAATACTCAACTTTTGAGGGTTGATGCCGATACCCAATCAACAGTATTGGATTTTCAGGTCAAACACCATGCATCAACTTCATCATTTCATTCGCATTGGCGGGCTCTTGTGCGTTTTGTTCATCACAGGCTGCTCATCAGTCAATGTGGTGGTAGACCCCACCAGCATCCGCAATCAAGCGCGTTTTGACCGTGATTCGGCGGAATGCCAGTACTTGGCCGAGTCTTACGACTTGCGAAACGACAAAGTTGCCAACACGGCCATAGGCGCGGGCACCGGCGCCATGACGACGGTGGGCTTGGCATCCGCCATCATCGGTACCCTGCATGTACCCACCATGCCTTTCATGCTGGCAGGGACCTTGGGCGGTGGTGGTGCAGGTGTTGGATGGTCGTCTTACAAAGAGAGTGCCGTACAGGAAAAGATCCTGACGCAATGCTTGAACCGCAAAGGCTACCGGGCTTATTCAGCCGAGTAAGTTCCGTTCAAAATTTACCGTATTTCAAGTAGGCGTCAACAGGGTCAACGCCTGAGCGGATCGCCTCTCTGACAGCGTTCTCGGTCAGCGCGACCTGCTCTGTCTTTTCAATCACCTGTGCCACCAAGGCTTTGGGGATCACGACCAATCCGTCGCGATCGCCCAAAATAAAATCACCCGTCATGACCGTCACTGGTCCGATACTGACTGGCAACTCATAATGGTCTGGCAGCCAGCGGGCCACGATGTCCGAGGGGGTAAAAAAGGTGTGAAACACCGGAAAGCCCAGTGCCAAAATGAAGTCGGTGTCTCGACATCCGCCATCCACCACGTAGCCCAAGACACCCTTGTTTTTCAAGGTTTCAGCAGACAACTCGCCCATCAGGGCCACGTCTTGATTGTGCGGTTGGCAGACCACGACATGGCCACTGGGTGCTTTGGACAGCAAAGTCGTCCAACCCAACAAGCTGTCATGCCGGCTGACGGTGCGGTCCGTGCGGCCCGATACGGTCCACACAGGCCCGGCCACTTTCAGTGTCGGGTCCAGGGGCCTCAAGTGCGTAGGCAAAACGCAGTTGTCATGTCCCATGCCGCGCATCACATCGTGCACGGCACCACTGTAAAGTTGCGCCAAACGTTCTGTCCATTGGACTTGCTCTTCACGGGTCATGCGTAGTCTCCGGTTGTGACAATTAACCGTCAATGTCGACGGGCAAACCTGACAAGGTGGCCGCAGGGCTTGCAGCAGATGCAGGGCCCAACACCACAGCGCGAAGTACTTCGCGCAACAGTTTTTTCTCGTTCAAGCTCAAGGCACGTGTCAAGCGCTGGCGCATACGCAACAACAACTGACGGTCCACCTCTTGCGGCACACCCCGGCTGACCTGCAAGGCATCGCGCAAATCTTCGCGCAAATCTTCGGGCTCATCTTCCCACCAAGCGGTAATAACCTCGGTGATGGTTTGACGCACTTCTTCCAGATTTTCAACCGGGGCACTGGCCGTGCTGCTCAAGCCTGCGGGGAGTTTGCCTTGCAACATTTCAGACAAAAACTGTGCATTGACCAGTACACGTCGATCGGCTTGGGAAAGCACCCGACCCCAACCCGGATCGCTGCGCATCATTTGGGGCATATTGCGAGCGCTTTCGTCGGCCAGCAAATGCACGCTCATACCGCACAACTGGGCTGCATCGATGTCACTCAAAAAACGTTCATCGTCGGTGGCAATCAACACATGATCGCAGGCATGGTTGTTTGCCAATTGAGCCAAATCTTGCCCCAAGGCACGCAGCATCGACGAGCCGCCGTCGACATCGTGGGACTGAACCCACCGCACAATTTGATCGTCCAACACCATGCCGTCGGCACGGTCTGTATACCAATACACTCGGCGCAAATCCACATCCAATCCAGCCTGAACCATGGCGTGTGAGAGCAAACCCATCAAGCCTTGGCGATTGATCGACTCGCCGACAGCACCATTCGCATTTTGCTGCGCCAACCAGATCAAAAATCGGGCATCAACCAATGCGGTACAACTGCCTGATCGGGTGTCACCAGCACGTCGGTCTTGTTTGAAAGAAGAAAAATATTCGCGTTTCATCATCGTAGCCTTAAGGAACATAAAGGGCGCTATTGCCAGTAAGTGGGTTGATTTTACGCTCTCGAAAGCGGAAAAATACGCCCTTCTTTCAACAGTTTGCATGGCGGCAATGGCGTGCCAGTAAACTCCCTTCTTTTATCTTTGTTTTGTGCCATGACCCATTACCATATCTACGCCATTGGCAACGCCTTGGTCGACTCCGAATACGAAGTCTCTGATGCCCAGCTCCAAGCCATGGGTGTAGACAAGAGGCACATGACCTTGATCGATACGCCGCGACGCGCTGAGTTGCTGGGTCATGTCCAATCTGTTCAACCCCGTCGCACGGGCGGCGGCTCAGCAGGCAACACGGTGGTCGCTCTGGCGCAACTGGGCGGTCAAGCGTATTACTCTTGCCAAGTGGCCGATGACGAGTTGGGTGACTTTTATGCCCAAGACTTGCAACACTGGGGCGTGCACACCAACTTAACAAACAGCCGCGCCAAAGCAGGTCAAACCGGCAGCTGCATGGTCCTGGTCACGCCGGATGCAGAACGCTCGATGTGCACATTTTTAGGCGTTTCCGCTGAACTCAACAGCACCGCTTTGCAACCAACCGCGATCGCGAAATCCAAAATTTATTACATGGAAGGCTATTTGGCAGCCTCCCCTTCCGGCCTACAGGCCGCGATGGATGGACGTGAAATGGCCGTGGCCGCAGGTGTGCCCTTGGCATTGACGCTCAGCGACGTCAGCATGATTCAGTTTTGCCGCACGGGCCTGGACGCCCTGCTGGGCAAGGGTGTGGACTATTTGTTTTGCAACCTGGAAGAAGCCCAGGTCTGGTGCGGCACGCAGGACTTGTCCCATATTCGTCAACAATTGCAAGGCTTGGCCCAAACAGTTTGTTTGACCATGGGCCCGCAAGGCTGCGAAATTTTGCAATTTGGCCAAACGACTCACGTCCCCGCGATGGCCGTCAAAGCCGTGGACACCAATGGGGCAGGTGACATGTTCGCTGGCTGCTTCTTGTTTGCCATGACCCACGGTCATACCGTCCAACAAGCGGCCACTTTAGCCAACCATGCCGCCGCTGCTGTGGTTGGCCAACATGGCAACAGACTGACCCGCGAGCAACTCCTGCAAATCAAAGTCGCAGCAGGGCTTGCCTGAAGCCCTTGCGCCCCGAAAATCCTCAGCGGCTTATTTGAATTCGTAGCTCACAGCGGCAAAGCCGGTGTTTTGACTGGCAGCGCCAACCAATGGGCTGTTTTTGACCGAACTGTCCAACCACTTGTGGCGCCATTGCATTTGCAATGACCAAGGACCACTCAACGGCACTGTTGCTGCCAATCCGACCATGGGCGTGGTGGTGGCCCCTGCCCTGTAAGCCGTCATCCGCCCTCCCGCCGCTTGGCTTGCTGCGGCTTCGATCGATGAGACGCCATACAGATGCTGCACGTAAGCCTGACTGCGGTATTCGAGCCCCGCTTGCGGATAAATTTTGATACCCCCCAAGTCCAATCGAGCGCCATAGGTCAGGTCCAACGCGTTACCGCCTGAATTCAAGTCGTGCATGGCATAAACAAACACACCACCGAGTGATGTACGCTGGAAGGTGCCTAGACCAATAGGCACCGGGTTGCTGCGTTGGCCGATGCCTTTGAGCGCGCTGGTGTTGGAGTCAAAACCTTCCTGGCTGATGCGCAAGACGCCTTCCAAGTGCCCCATGCCCAAAGGCAACAGTTTGGCACCCACCGTGTCGACTCGGGCAAAGTATCGGTCCCAATCGCCGTACACGTAGGGCAGAACGGTGGTGCTGGCTTCTTTGCTTTTCACGATGGCCGATGTGCTGAACACCGCACCACCTACATCGCCCACAAAGCGATCAACAAACGCATCTTGCGCTTGCAACATGGTGCAGCAGGTCAAGCCCAAGCCAGCGGCCACCCATCCTTTGATCCGAGTTGTTTGCATGGAAAATCTCCTTTATAAAAAATTCATTCACCCACAATACGTGCATCTTTGACAATGCGGGCCATGTTGTCAGACTCCTGCGCAATGATGCGCTTGAATTCCAGCACGCTGGTTTTCAAGGGCAAACACTCCGCGGCACTCAAACGATCGCGCACCGCCTGTAGACCGAGTACGCCTTGAATCTCCGCGTTCAGTCGCTCCAAGATCATGGGCGGTGTACCGGCAGGCGCAAAAAATCCAAATTGCGAACTCAAATTGGCGGCTGCAAAACCCAACTCGGCCAAGGTCGGCACCATGGGCAGGCTGTCCAGACGCACGGGCGAACCCACAGCCAGTGCTCGAAATTTGCCATCCTGAATGTGTTGTAACACGGCCGCAGAGGCATTGACTGACAACAACTCAAACTGCCCGCCCAAAGCGTCCGTGATTTGCTGGCCACCGCCTTTGTAGGGGATGTGCGTGAAGTCCACTTGGGCTGCTGCATGCAACTGCTCGAGCATCACATGCCCCAAAGAAGCGGCACCCGATGTAGCCCAACGCAGTGCAAAGGGTTTGGATTTAGCCACACTGAGCAGGGTCTTGAAATCAGCAAACGAAGCTGACGGTGTGGCCACCAAGATGACTGGCGACACCATCGCCCCCGCTACGGCCACGATGTCCTTGGGGTCGACCAGCGGCTTGCCCAGGTGGGGGCTGAGCGTTAAAGGGCTGATCGCAGAAAAAGCCAATGTATAGCCATCGTGCGCAGATTTGGCCACCACATTGACCGCTAAAGCACCGCTCGCACCGGCTCTGTTTTCAACCAAGACAGGTACATTCAAACGTTGCGCCAATCGCTCGGCCACCAAACGCGCCATCACATCGCTCACGCCCCCTGGGGGGTAAGCTACCAGCAATTTGATGGGTTTTTGCGGCCAAGATTGCTGCATCACTCCATGCATTTGGGCCATCCCCTTTTGCATCCCCAAGCCCATGCCAATGGCCATCGCTTTGAGCCCGAAAGTTCGACGGCGCATGGTTTTAACCCATGTCATGCAAAACAGGCCGCTTGCGCTAAGGGCCGTCCAGCTGCGTCTTTGGCCGCCAACTGGGGTTCAAAGTCAATCGGCCAGTCAATACCCAAAGCGGGGTCGTTCCACAACAGACTGCATTCGTGCGCGGGATACCAGTAATCGGTGGTTTTGTACAAAAATTCGGCACTCTCGCTTAACACCACAAAGCCATGTGCAAAGCCTGGGGGTACCCACAGTTGGCGGTGATTTTCAGCACTCAGTCGCACACCCTCCCATTGGCCAAATGTGGACGAAGAGCGCCGCAGGTCCACCGCCACATCAAACACCTCGCCTTGCACCACGCGCACCAACTTGCCTTGCGCATGTTCAATCTGGTAATGCAATCCGCGCAACACGCCACGCGCTGATTTGCTGTGGTTGTCTTGCACAAAATGCACATCCAAGCCAGTTGATTGGGCAAAGTCGCGGGCGTTGAAGCTCTCTAAAAAGAAGCCCCTTGCATCGCCAAACACCTGAGGCTCCAAAATCAATACATCGGGAATTTGAGTGGGGGTAACGGTATAGGCCATGTCTGCGAAATCTTTTTTTATTTGATCAGGTTCAAGAGATATTGACCGTAACCGTTTTTGGCCAAAGGCTTGGCCAAGCGGGCCACGTCTTCCGCATCGATCCAGTGCTGTGAGAAAGCAATTTCTTCGGGGCAAGCCACCATCAAACCTTGACGTTTTTGCAATGTGGCAATGAAGCCCGCAGCCTCATGCAAGCTGTCGTGGGTGCCCGTGTCAAGCCATGCATAGCCGCGACCCATGATTTCGACATTCAACTCGCCTTGCGTCAGGTACTGGCGGTTCACATCGGTGATTTCCAGCTCACCCCGCGCTGAAGGTTGGATATGGGCAGCAATGTCGCACACTTGCTGATCGTAGAAATACAAGCCCGTGACCGCGTAATTGCTTTTAGGTTGCACCGGTTTTTCTTCGATGCTGATGGCACGGTGCGCCTCATCAAACGCCACCACACCATAACGTTCAGGGTCATGAACATGGTAGGCAAACACGCTCGCGCCTTGGCTGCGCGCATCGGCATTGTTTAACAAACGGACCAGGTCATGGCCGTAAAAAATATTGTCACCCAACACCAAGGCGCTGGGCTGCTGGCCCACAAAATCTTTGCCAATGATGAAGGCTTGCGCCAAGCCATCCGGACTGGGTTGCACCGCATAGGTGATGTTCATGCCCCACTGGTGACCATCGCCGAGCAATTCGGCAAAACGCGGGGTGTCTTGCGGCGTACTGATTAACAAAACGTCGCGAATGCCCGCCAGCATGAGCGTGGTCAAGGGGTAGTAAACCATGGGCTTGTCGTACACGGGCATAAGCTGCTTGCTCACTGCCTGCGTCACGGGGTACAAACGTGTACCCGAACCACCCGCCAGAATGATGCCTTTTCTATGATTCATAGCGGTATTGTGGCATGGAGAAACGGCCTGTCCAATCAGGGGGCGGGTGGCGTTTTCGGAGGTGCTTCGTCTTTCAGAATATCCACTTTGAGGGCAGCCAACCTGGCACGCAACACATTGAGCTCGGTCCGGTACGCCTGCGCGTCCCCAAAGTCAACAAACCCCATGTAATAAGGATGCGCGTGCAAAACCTTGCGGGCATGCTTGATGGGGCACCAGTACTGCTCAGTCTGTCCGACCACCTCCCGGGCGTAGGCCATCAACCCATTCCCGTAAGAGCAATATGCGCAATTGATTTTTTCGATGATGTTCAGATAGCCCAGATGCACACGGTCAAAAACAAAGTAGGGCGCGCGCTCAACCCGCGCCAGTCCATATAAAGGAAAGCACACCCACTGGTAAACCCAGACAAACAGGTCCAGCACCACCATTGGGAAAAACACCGCGTAAATCAAAGGGGCCGACAAAATGCTTTTGATGTCCGAGCTCAGCATGTATTTGAGCACCCCCATCTTGAAGCGCTTGTGCTGAGCGAGCACCTCTTGTTCAAAGCGCACGCGGCGTGCTTCAAAGTCAACTTTGAGCCCCTCTCGCCTGCGTTGAAGCTCCATTTCGATGTCATGCTCCATCTTTCGGATGGTCTCGAGCATGGCTTCGATCTGGGGATTCATAAGCGCCTTTCAGTCTGAGGGTTACGCAATATCGTCTGGCGCAGGCAAAGTCTCGGTCGTCGCACTGTCAAGCGTTTGAGGCTTTCGAACCCGAACCACCGGTTTGGACAAAACTTCCACGTAACAGGCTGCAGCGCCCGTTTTGGCCACGGCATCCATCAGGGGGACCACCTGCGCAAAGGTGGCCACTTCGGCAACTTCGGCGTTGGCGCCAACTTTGCAATCGAAATCCCAATAATCAAAGCCTGCGGGTACGGCTTTTCGGCCTTCGCGGCGGGCATATTTGCGCACTTCGTGCTTGACAGCTTCAAGGATGCGGTCGGGGTTTTTACCTTCCACTTGCAATGGGAACGATTTTTTCATGGAACTTTCAAGGTTTGAGTCGCACTTCAAGCACAAAGACGGACTTTGACCCCATTATCCGTCTATGCTCAGCGGCATCTGACCCGTAATCGGGATATATCCCACCCTTTTGACCCTTTATGCCCTTTAGCACCCTCGGACTGCGCCCGGAACTTCTCAAAGCCCTCAAGCCACAAGACTATCCTGCGCCCACGCCCATTCAATCCTTGGCCATACCGGCTGTTTTGAAAGGCGCAGACGTCCAGGCCAGCGCCCAAACGGGATCAGGCAAGACCGCCGCTTACGTGCTGCCCGTGCTCGAATTGATCATGCAACAGCCCCGCATCACGCCTCGGCGGGTGCACACCTTGGTGCTGGTGCCGACCCGGGAATTGGCAGTTCAAGTAGGCGATACCTTGCGCAGTTTGGCAGTGCATTTACCTGCGCTCAAAATTACGGTGGTGTTTGGGGGCGTCTCGATCAACCCGCAAATGATGGGCTTGCGCGGCAGCGCCGATGTGATCGTGGCCACGCCGGGTCGCTTACTCGACTTGATCGACAAAAATGCATTGAGCCTGTCTGCGGTTCAAACCCTGGTGCTGGACGAGGCAGACAAACTGCTGGACCTGGGCTTTCAGGATGAACTTCAAGCCATTTTGAAGTTGCTTCCTGAACGCCGTCAAAACCTGCTCTTTTCAGCCACATTTGCCCCCGCTGTTCAAAGCCTGGCCGACGCACTGCTGACCGATCCGGTCCGTGTCGATGTACTCCCGCAGGTTGGCACCGCACCCGACATCACCCAACGCGCCATGGCGGTGGATGCCCCGCAACGCACACAACTGCTTCGCCACCTGTTTCAAACGCATGGATGGAAACGAGTTCTTGTTTTTGCAGCCACGCAACATGCCTGTCAGATCATTGCGGCCAAGCTGCGCAAAGCTGGCATCAACGCTGAGCCCTTTCATGGCCAGTTGGGCCAAGGCAAACGCAGTCAGGTGCTGGCCGACTTCAAAGCTTCTCGCTTGAAAGTGGTGATCGCCACCGACGTGGCCGCGCGGGGGCTGGATATTTCTGAATTGCCGGTGGTGGTCAACTTTGACTTGCCTCGCTCTGCCGTGGACTACACCCACCGCATTGGCAGAACTGGCCGCGCTGGGCACAGTGGCTTGGCCGTGAGTTTTGTGAGCCCCGACACTGAAGCGCATTGGCGACTGATTGAAAAGCGGCAAAACATTTCGGTCCCGCGAGAGATCGAAGCTGGATTTGAACCGCAAAACGTCGCAGGCCCCTCCCCCACCCTGCCGCATCCTCTGGGCTCGGCCAATGACCCGACTGGCGGCATCAAAGGCAAGCGCCCCAACAAGAAAGACAAGCTGCGCATGGCGCAGCAGCCCTCAAATCAATGACGCACAGCCGCCATCGCCATGGCAACCTCATGGCCGCCTTGGGCTGAGCCCGACATAGGCGCAACTTGACCCGCAGGGTCTTTGACCTGCGCCAGCGCTGCCGCCAATCGCTCGGGGGTATCGGCCGTCAAGCCTAAATGCACGCCTTGCGTCAAGGTAATGTGCGCCGCCTCAAAGCTGCCTGCACCCGCACACAAAATGGTCCTGTTTGGCGCATCCTCACTCACCATCACCAACATGGCCGGCACGACCGCTTGGGGCTGCAAGGCATTCCATACGTCTGGGGGCATCAGGCCTTCGGTCATGCGTGTGGCGGCAGTGGGTGCCAAACAGTTGACCCGTATATTGTGTTTTTCTCCCTCAATGGACAGGGTTTGCATCAACCCCGCCAAGGCCATTTTGGCGGCACCGTAGTTGGCCTGCCCAAAGTTGCCGTAAAGGCCACTGGAAGAGCTGGTCAAGACCACGCGACCGTAGTTTTGCGCCTGCATGATCGGCCAGACCGCCTTGGTGCAATGCACGGCGCCCATGACGTGAACTTCCATCACCAAACGAAAATCAGCGATCTCCATTTTGGCGAAACTTTTGTCGCGCAAAATGCCGGCATTGTTCACCAGAATATCCACACGGCCCCACGTGTCCATGGTCTGCTGAACCATGGCTTTGACCGCTTCAAAATCGGTCACAGAAGCCCCATTGACAATGGCTTCCCCGCCATTTTGGCGAATTTCGTCTACAACAGCCTGTGCGGCGCTCACCGAGCCGCCGTCGCCGTGCACATCAGCGCCTAAATCATTGACCACCACTTTGGCCCCCCGAGCAGCCAGCGCCAATGCATGTTGTTTGCCCAAACCACCCCCTGCACCGGTGACGATGGCGACGCGGCCTTTGAAATCGATAGTCATGACATTGAACCTTTTGAAAAAATAGGACATGACGCCTAGGTGCCACTGCAAAGCAGAACCCGCGCCTAACTCTGATAGCCTGAGGCCAAGGCCGCAATATAGGCCCTAACGCAGGCTGGCTCTGTTGCCAGTTTGACAGCCCACAGGAGATGCCCCTCATGGAAATCAATTCCACCGTCGTTGACACCCCGCCTCGTGATGCCGCCACGGTGGTCATGCTGCGCGATGGTGCCTCAGGCATCGAAGTCTTGTTGCTCAAACGCCATACGGCGTCAGCCGTTCTGGGCGGGGCCTTTGTCTTTCCCGGAGGCAAACTGGATGCGGCCGATGCACACCCCGACATTTTGCAGCGGCTGGACCGGCCATTGACCGACCTGCACGCCCAATTAGGGGAAGACGATTTAGCCGATGGCAAGGCGGCCAGCTTGTTTGTTGCCGCATTGCGCGAGGCCTTCGAAGAATCGAGTGTCCTGTTCGCCCATGCCGCATCAGACAAAATGCTTGCGCTCGCTCAAGCCCGACAGCAATTAGGCGAAGGCCTTTCCTTCACCCAGCTCTTGCAGCAAGGGGCCTTGACCTTAAATACCGACGCCTTGGTGCCTTGGTCGCGCTGGATTACCCCGCGGGTGCCTTCGGTCAGCACCAAACGCTTTGACACCCGTTTCTTTTTAGCGCACGCCCCCAACGACCAAATTGCCGCGCATGACAACCACGAGACCACCGAAAGCGCCTGGCTCAACCCCCGGCAAGCATTGACGATGTATTGGGACGGCCAAATTGAATTGGCCCCGCCGCAAATCATGAGCCTCTCGCATCTGACGCGTTATGACTCGTCGGCCAGCGCCATGGCCGCGGCCCGGAGCCGCAAACCCCCTGTGATCCAGCCCGAACCCTTTGATCAAGAAGGCATGCGGGTGATTTGCTACCCAGGTGATGCGCGTCACTCCCGCTCAGAACGGGCCCTGCCGGGTCCCACCCGCCTGCACTTCCGTAACCGGAGATTTGAGCCTTCTGGCGGATTGGCTGATTTGCTTGGTTAAAATCAGGGGCATTAGCAATTTGTTACAACGCTTAACCTGAACTGACGTCATGACCATGACCACATCGCCCCATTTTGCCTACCTGTCTGTGGAGCGGGGGATGGAGTTCATCGGTGACGAAACTGGCTTTTTGTCCCTGCTTAAAACGCTGCACAAAACGCTCACCACCGACATCACCTTGATCAACGATTTACTGGCCAAAGACGACGTGGGCGGTGCCAACCGTTTGTTGCACCAAGTCAAAGGTTTTGCGCCGGTGTTTTGTGTCGATGCGCTGGTCGAGCACGTGGTGCAGGTCGAAGCGCTGAGTAAACATGGCGATGCCCCTGAGGTTCGTGATGCATTCAACCGACTTGCGCCCGAACTGGCGCAACTGCGCAGTGAAGTAGCCAGCCATTTGGCCGCCAATCAGCAAGCGCTGGACTGAG
>CANBWK010000087.1 GCA_947373105.1 Comamonadaceae bacterium
GGGCTGTATGGCGACGGCCGCTTGACTGCTTTAAGTTCTTACGAAAACCGGGTGTACCAAGTGCACTTGGAAGACCCCCACGAAGGCCATGCAGCCGTGGTCGTCAAGTTTTACCGCCCACAGCGCTGGAGCCCGGCGCAAATTCAAGAAGAGCATGATTTTGCTGCCGAGCTTGTGGCCGGTGAAGTGCCGGTGGTAGCCCCTTTGCGGCTGAAGGGTGCAACGCTGCATCAGGCCGAGGGTTTCGCCTTTTCGGTCAGTCCCCGGCGCGGCGGACGTGCCCCCGAGTTGGATGACATGGACGTGCTAGAGTGGATTGGCCGTTTTCTCGCACGCATTCATACCGTCGGCGCGGCCAAGCCATTTGCCGTGCGCCCTGCATTGGATGTCAGCAGTTTTGCGACAGAACCTCGGCAATGGTTAGAGCAGCACCGCATGATCCCGCTGGAAGTCGAGCGCGAATGGTTTGACACCTTGGACCAAGCCCTGGCGTTGATCAACACGCACGCCGTGCTGACACCCGCGCAAGCCCCCCGCATCCGACTGCACGGCGACTGCCACCCCGGTAACATCTTGTGGACGCCCGCTGATTTGCCTGGTGCGGGTCCGCATTTTGTGGACTTGGACGACGCCCGCATGGGCCCTGCCGTGCAAGACCTGTGGATGCTGTTGTCCGGCGACCGCAGGCAACGGTCCTTGCAGTTGTCTGCGTTGCTGGATGGCTACGAACAAGTGCGCGACTTCGATCGTCGGGAGTTGAATTGGATTGAGCCCCTGCGCACTTTGCGTCTGGTTCATTACAGCGCTTGGCTGGCACGACGTTGGGACGACCCCATTTTTCCGATCAACTTTCCGTGGTTTGGCACGCCGGACTATTGGCGTGGACAGGTCTTGATGTTGCAAGAGCAAATCGAGCAAATGCAGGAAGATCCGCTGGTGGTGTGAGCCGCCCTGTTTACCCTTGCGCTTGGAGATGATCACTCAACAACTGCGCCACATGCACCGCTTGGCGGTGTGCGCCATCGGCAATTTGATGGCGGCAACTGGTGCCGTCGGCCACCACCAGGGCATTGGGTTCTGCACGCACGGCCGGCAACAAACTCAACTCAGCCATTTGCTGGGACACGTCCAGATGCGCGGCCTCGTAACCAAAGCTGCCCGCCATGCCGCAGCAACTGCTTTCAATCAAGCGCGGCTTGGCGCCCGGAATCAAGCGAATGACATCGAGCACAGGGGGCATGAGGCCAAAAGCTTTTTGGTGGCAATGGCCGTGCAACAAGATGGGTTGACGCGAAGCCTGCAGTTTGGATTTGAGAAGTTCAAGTTGTCCGGCTTGCGCCTCGCGGGCTAAAAATTCTTCAATCAACACCGCCTGCGCGCTCACCGTGTGCGCCATCTCGCCCAGCCCCATCACCAAGGCTTCGTCGCGCAAGGTCAACAAACACGACGGCTCCAAACCGACGATGGGAATGCCGCGTTCGGCAAACGGCAGCAATGCATGGAGCAGTGCTTGCGCTTGCTCGCGGGCCTGGTCCACCATGCCATTGGCTAAAAACGTGCGGCCACAGCACAGATGACCTTGGCCGCTGCCGTGTCCTTGCTGACTTTTAGACGCCACATGCACTTGGTAACCCGCCGCTTGCAGCACGCGCATGGCGGCGTGTGCGTTGTCTGATTCAAAGTAGCCGTTGAAGGTGTCCACAAACAGCACCACCGGTTTCACGGCGGTCAACACGGCCTGGGCTGAAACACCCACCGTGGCGGTGTTGAAAAAGTGGTCGCGTCGCCACGTCGGCCAGCTGCGCTGGGCCGACAAACCGGTCACGGCCTCGGCCAGCTTAGCCAGCAGCGGCATGCGATTGCGCAGGTTGAGCAGTCCGGCCCAACGCGCGGCAAGCGGCGCGTAACGCGGCAAGTAGCCAATCAACCGGTCTTTCAGCGTGTGGCCATGGCGGCGCTTGTAGTGGTGCAAGGTTTCTATTTTCATGCGCGCCATGTCCACGCCGGTCGGGCAGTCGCGCTTGCAGCCTTTGCAGCCCACACACAAATCCATGGTCTCCAGCATCTCGTCACTGGTCAGCGCATCGGCACCGAGCTGACCGCTCAGGGCCAAACGCAAGGTGTTGGCGCGCCCGCGCGTCAGGTGCTTTTCATCACGCGTGACGCGGTAACTCGGACACATGGTGCCCACATCAAATTGACGGCAAGTGCCATTGTTATTGCACATCTCCACCGCCTTGGCAAAACCCAAGGCGGGGTCCCCGCCGGTGCCAGGGGCTGTGGTTTGTTCGGTGGCCGGGTCGTTGTGCACGTTCCAGGCGCTCCAGTCCAGCGCTGTCTGGATGGGGATGATCTGGTAGGCCTTGCCCTCTGGATGGCCGTAACGCATCAGCCCTTTGTCGTCCATCTTGGGGGGATTGACCATGCGCTGGGGCGACAACAACTGCAAGGGGTCCAGGGCCTGTTTGATCTGCCCAAGGGCTTCGGTGATCTTGGGCCCAAACTGCCACGATATCCATTCGCCGCGGCACAAGCCATCGCCGTGTTCCCCGCTGTAAGCGCCTTTGTATTGGCGCACCAGGGCGCTGGCCTCTTCGGCAATCGCGCGCATCTTGCTTGCACCGTCGCGGCGCATGTCCAGAATCGGGCGCACATGCAGCGTGCCGACCGATGCATGGGCGTACCAAGTGCCTTTGGTGCCGTGTTTTTTGAACACGCCCGTCAAAGCCTCGGTGTACTCGGCCAGACTGGCCAAGGGCACCGCGCAGTCTTCAATGAAGCTGACCGGTTTGCCGTCACCCTTCAGGCTCATCATGATGTTCAAGCCTGCTTTGCGTACATCCCACAGATTTTTTTGCGGGGCATCGTCCACCATTTCGACCACACTGCCAGGCAAGCCCAGATCCCCCATCAACGCCACCAACTGGCGCATCTTGGGCTTGAGGCTTTCTTTGTCAGCACCTGCAAACTCCACCAGCAAAACAGCTTCAGGCTGGCCGATCAGCGCGCTGCGTATGGTGGGCGCAAAGGCTGGATTTTGCAGCGACAAATCAATCATGGTTCGGTCCACCAACTCCACCGCCGTCAAGGTGCCCTCACCCAATTTAACGATGTGCTGCGCAGCATCCATGGCTTTGAAGAAGCTGGGGAAGTTCACCACGCCCAGCACCTTGGCGCGGGGGAGCGCGCTCAAGCGAAGTGTGAGGGACTTCGTCATGGCCAGGGTGCCCTCACTGCCCACCAGCAAGTGCGCCAGATTCACCGCGCCATCGCTGGTGTAGGGTCGCTCATTCTGGTTGCAAAAAATATCCAGGTTGTAGCCAGCCACACGGCGCAAGACCTTGGGCCAATGGGCTTGAATTTCTGGATGCAAATCGTCCGCCAGTTGCTTCACCAAGTCGCCAATCTGCCGGGCACGTCCTGTGGCGGTGTCGTAGCGGCCCCATTGCAGCAAATCACCATCGCTCAACCAGGCCTGTGCGCCTTCGACGTTGTGCACCATGTTGCCGTAAGCAATCGAGCGGCTGCCGCACGAGTTGTTGCCGGCCATGCCGCCCAGACTGGCCTGGGCGCTGGTGGAGACATCGACCGGAAACCACAAGCCGTGTTTTTTGAGTTGGGCGTTCAGGTGGTCCAAAACCATGCCGGGCTGGACCTCTACCGTGCGCTTCTCCACGTCAAGTTGGACGATGTGGCGGATGTGTTTGCTGTGGTCAATCACCAAGCCTGCGCCCGTGGTCTGACCGCACTGGCTGGTGCCGCCGCCACGCGGCACGATGGGCACGCCCAAGTCGCGGCAAATGGCCATGGCGGTGGGCACTTCGTGGTCATGGCGCGGCACAAAAACACCCACCGGCGTGACTTGGTAGATCGATGCATCCGTGGCATAGCGGCCCCTGTCGGCGGGAGAGAACAACACCTCGCCCTCGGTCTCGGCCCGGAGCCGAGCGGCCAAGCGGCCCGCCACTTCGTTGCTGGCACTGGCCACGCGCTCGAAGAGTTGGCTGGCGGATTCGGTGACTTGGCGGGGCAGGGGGGCGTTCATGGTCAGGCTTTGCGGGTAGTTTTGAAGGGGGCGACGCTGTGGCTGGGGTTGTGGCTGAGGCTGTCTTGCAATTGGGCCAGCACCACGTCGCGTTTGTGTTCCAGGTGGCGCACCAGCAGGTCGCGCAAGACTTGGGGTTGGCGCGCCTGCAGGGCTTCAATCATCAGCTTGTGCTCTTGCATCGCGTTGTGCCACTTTTCGTCGTCCTGGTTCGACCTGAAACGCAGCGCTTGCAAGCGCGCATTGACCTGTTCATACGTGCTGCTGAGCACCGGGTTTTTGGCCGCGTTGTTGATGGCGCTGTGGATCTGGGCATTGAGCCGGTAGTAACTCGACAGGTCGCGCCGGGTAAAGGCCGCCATCATCTCAAAATGCAGCGCTTGAATCTCCATCATCTCGGTCTCGGTGATGCGCTCGGCCGCCAACTGCCCTGAAAGGCCTTCCAGGCCCGCCATCACCTCAAAGGTGTGCCGAACATCGTCCAGGCTGAGTGACACCGCCACAGCCCCCCGGTTGGGCAGCAGGACCACCAAACCTTCTGCGGCCAGGGTCTTGATGGCCTCACGCAGCGGCGTGCGCGAGACGTTCAGGGATTCGCACAGCGCCCGCTCGTTGAGCTTGGCGCCGGGTGCAATCTGGTTTTCGACCAGCATTTGGCGCAGCCTGTGGGTCACATGGCTGTGCAAAGCGGTACGGGGCAGGGACAAGATGTCAGCAGTCATGGAGCCTATTTTGTATGCAAAAAATTCGCAGGTCAACTCGGCCTTATTAGGGGTAACGATAGTTGACGTTTGAATTTTGTATGCAAAAAATAGCGCATCTCTGGAGATTTTTCGACATGCTCAAGTTAGACTTTCACCCCTCGGGGCGCCATTTTTTACAAATCCCCGGGCCATCCCCCGTGCCAGACCGCATTCTGCGGGCCATGAGCTTGCCCACCATTGACCATCGAGGGCCTGAATTTGGCGCTTTGGGTATGAAGGTCTTGGCAGACATGCAAAAGATTTTCAAAACCCAACACCAGGTCATGATCTACCCGGCCTCCGGCACCGGTGCATGGGAGGCCGCCTTGGTCAATATCTTGAGTGCGGGTGACCACGTTTTGATGTTTGAAACCGGACATTTCGCCGCGCTGTGGCAAAAGCTGGCCACGCGCTTAGGGATCAAAAGTGAGTTTTTGGGTTTGCCCGGCGTCGAAGGCTGGCGTCAAGGCATCCAGGCGGACATGATTGAAACCCGCCTCAAAGCCGATACCGGCCACAGCATCAAAGCGGTCTGTGTTGTGCACAACGAAACATCCACCGGCGTGACCAGTGACATAGCCGCCGTGCGCCGCGCCATGGACAACGCCAAACACCCCGCATTGTTGTTGGTCGACACCATCTCCGGCCTGGCCTCGGCCGACTACCGCCACGATGAATGGGGCGTTGACGTGACGGTCAGCGGTTCCCAAAAAGGCTTGATGTTGCCGCCCGGCATCAGCTTCAATGCCTTGTCGCCCAAGGCCATCGAGGCCAGCAAAACCGCCACCTTGCCCAAGTCTTTTTGGGCTTGGGACGAGATGCTGGAGATGAACAAAACAGGGTACTTCCCGTACACGCCCAACACCAATCTGTTGTACGGACTCAGCGAGGCCTGCGACATGATTTTGGGCGAAGGACTTGACGTGGTGTTTGCCCGGCACAAACGTTGGTCAAAAGGCGCATGTGCCGCAGTCAACGCTTGGGGCCTGCCGATTCAGTGCGCCGACCCGGCACTGTATTCCCCCATCTTGACCGGCGTGATGACCCCCGAAGGCGTGGATGCAGATGCCGTTCGCAAGCTGATTTACGAGCGCTTTGATTGTTCACTGGGCACGGGTCTGGGCAAAGTCAAAGGCCGCATGTTTCGAATCGGGCATTTGGGTGACTGCAATGACCTGACCTTGATTGCCGCCTTGGCCGCCTGCGAGATGGGCCTCAAGCTCAGCGGCGTGCCGCTGGCAGGCTCTGGCGTGCAAGCGGCGATGGAGTATTTTTCGGCACATCCCATACCCGCTTTGATTCGAACCTGATCCTCAGACGACTTGACTTCACTCGGAAGGAAATACCACCATGCAACGCAGAACGATGCTTCAAGCCAGTGCCGCCACCGCGGTGACTTTGGCGGCGCCCATGATCAAAGCGCAGAGTTTGCCCAGCGGACCGATTCGCATCGTGGTGGGTTTCCCGCCTGGGGGCGGCACCGACGCGCTGGCCCGCGTATTGGCGCAAAAACTGCAGGCCATGTGGAACGTCACCATCGTGATCGACAACAAAGCCGGTGCAGCGGGTGTGATCGCGGCCGATTACGTGGCCAAGCAACCCGCAGATGGCAACACCTTGCTCATGGCCCACATCAACAGCCATGCCTTGGCCACCAGCTTGCAGCCTAAGCTGGGGTACAACGTGGAGCGCGACTTCACACCCATTGGCTTGGTGGGCGTGACCCCCAATTTGCTGATTTGCAATGAAAACCAAGCCGCCAAAACCGTCAAAGATTTGGTGGCCTTGTGCAAACGCAGCCCGGGCCAAATCAGCTTTGCCTCCGCTGGCGGTGGCTCGGCCCAACACCTGGCCCTGGAAATGTTCAAACTGCGTGCCGGTATTGATGCCTTGCATGTGCCCTACAAAGGCTCAGGTCCGGCCTTGACCGATTTGATCGGAGGCCAGGTGCAATACTGTTTTGAGACCATGACTTCGGCCACCCCGCATGTCAAAAGTGGCAAGGCGGTGGCGCTGGCGCAAACCCGCACCAAGCGGGCCAAAGGGCATCCGAACGTACCCACCATGGACGAGCAAGGCTTTGCAGGTTTTGACGCCACCACCTGGTATGGCCTTGTCGGACCCGCCAAGTTGAATCCGGCCTTTGTCAAACGCATCAACGAAGACATGAACCGCGTCATGGCCATGTCCGACGTGATGGAAAAATTCGACCAATACGGCGCAGAAGATGGCGGCGGAACCCCCGAGCGCTTTGCAGAGTTCATTCGCAGCGAGACCCAAAAATGGGCCAAGGTGGTCAAAGAAGCCAAGGTTCAGGTGGATGCGTGATCCGGGGGGCTTCGAATCATCTGGATGTTAGCGCCGACGCCGAGGACATCGCATGACGACCCACGACGATTCCACAGCCACAGTCGCCGACTGGCTGGCGAATTTTTCAGCCGCGCTGGACCGAGGCGACGTCCCGGCCGCCTCAGCGCTGTTTGGCGACGAGGCCTATTGGCGCGATCTGATCGCCTTCACCTGGAACATTGCCACGCTCGAGGGCCGGTCTGGCATCGCTGAGATGCTCTTGCACACGCTGGCGCGGGTGCAGCCCCGAAACTGGGTACTCGACGGCGAGGCCAGCAAAGGCCAAGGCGTCGCACAAGGTGTGGTCCAAGCCTGGTTCAGTTTCGAGACTTCGGTGGGCCGAGGCAAAGGCCATGTCCGGCTCAAGGAGGGACGCTGCTGGACGCTGTTCACGACCTTGCAGGAACTCAAAGGTTTCGAAGAAAAGCGCGGTGCGACCCGCGAGCTGGGCGCCGAGCACGGCGCGATCCGCGGCCGCCGCAATTGGTTTGATGCGCAGGCTGCCGAGGCTGCCGAGTTGGGTTACCAGCGCCAGCCCTATTGCCTGATCGTCGGTGGCGGTCAGGGCGGGCTGGGTCTGGGCGCACGGCTCAAGCAGTTGGGCGTGCCCACGCTGATCGTCGACAAGCACGCCCAAGCCGGCGACGCTTGGCGCAAGCGTTACAAGTCGCTCTGCCTGCACGACCCGGTCTGGTACGACCACCTGCCTTACCTGCCATTCCCTGACCACTGGCCGGTCTATACGCCCAAGGACAAGATGGGCGACTGGCTCGAGGCCTACGCCAAGCTGATGGAGCTGAACTACTGGCCTTCGACCGAATGCCTGAGCGCGTCCTTCGATCAGGCATCGCAGCAATGGACGGTACAGGTCATGCGCGAGGGCCAGCCGGTCACACTGCGGCCCCGCCATCTGGTGCTGGCCACCGGCATGTCGGGCCGGCCCCGCGTGCCGGACTTTCCCGGCGCGGCGCTGTTCCGTGGGCGCCAGCACCATTCCAGCCAGCACAGCGGCGGCGAAGACTTTGCCGGCAAGCGCTGTGTCGTTGTCGGCTCGAACAATTCGGCACACGACATCGCAGCAGATCTGTGGGAGTACGGCGCCGAGGTGACGATGCTGCAGCGCTCGCCCACTCTGGTGGTGCGTTCCGAGACTCAAGGCCGCTACGGCCGCCTGTTGTACTCGGAGGACGCGCTCCAGGCCGGTATCAGCACCGACCTGGCAGACCTGACGGTCGCGTCGATCCCTTACCGGCTGGTGCCGAAATTCCAGATCCCCGTTTGCGCCCAGATCCAGCGCGACGACGCGCTCTTCTACGACCGGCTGCGTGCGGCGGGTTTCCAGCTGACCTTCGGCGAGGACGAGTCAGGCCTGGGCCCGATGTACCTGCGCCGCGGCTCGGGCTACTACATCGATGTCGGTGCGTCCGAGCTGATTGCCGATGGCCGCATTGCGCTGAAGTCTGGCGTCGGCATTGACAGGCTGACCGAGGACTCCGTGGTGTTGAGCGACGGCAGCGAGCTGCCGGCCGACCTGGTCGTCTACGCCACCGGCTACGGCTCGATGACGGGCTGGGCCGAGGCGCTGATTTCGCCCGAGGTCGCCGAGGCGGTCGGCCCCTGCTGGGGCCTCGGCTCAGACACGACCCAGGACCCAGGCCCCTGGGAGGGCGAACTGCGCAACATGTGGAAGCCGACGCGCCAGACCGGGCTGTGGTTCCACGGCGGCAATCTGGCCCAGTCGCGCCACTACTCGCGCTACCTTGCGCTGCAGCTCAAGGCCAGGATGGAGGGCATCGACACGCCGGTCTACGGGTTGGGCCGGCCGGCAGCCTGAGTCTGCCCTTTGTGCAAGGGTTTGAACGGATTGCAAGCGTCCCGCGCCGCGTTATGTTGGAGACGTCAACGCTGATTGCTACGAGGCCACTTTCAAGGAGCCCAAGATGCTGATTTCCAAAACCGACAAGATGATCGCCGAGAAGGACGGGCCGATCGGCTGGATCACGTTCAACAATCCAGAACGTCGCAACGCCGTCTCCATGGCCATGTGGGAAGCACTGGCCGACATCGTGCGTGATTACGAGAGCGACACGGCCATCCGCGTGATCGTACTGAAAGGGGCTGGCGACCATGCCTTCGTCTCCGGTGCGGATATTTCGGAGTTCGAAGAGAAGCGCTCTTCCCCCGAGACGACCCGTATCTACAACGAGGCATCGGGCAAGGCGACCGTTGCGCTCAAGCGTGTGGGCAAACCCACCATCGCCATGATTCGCGGCTTTTGCATAGGCGGCGGCGTCTCGGTGGCCTTGTCGTGCGACTTGCGCATCGCCGCAGAGGGGGCGAAGTTCGGCGTGCCGGCGGCCAAGCTGGGGCTGGGTTATGAGGCCGAGGGCGTGCGCAAGCTGATGGACGTGGTGGGGCCGTCCTTCGCCAAAGAAATTTTCTTCACTGCACGCCAGTTCACAGCCCTGGAGGCAGTGGCGATGGGACTGGTCAATCGCCTGGTACCGGACGGGCAATTGGAATCGTACGTGAGGGACTACGCGGACACCATCGCCGCCAACGCCCCGCTCACTGTGGCGTCGATCAAAACCATCGTCGGCGAAGTTTTGAAGGACGAGTCCGCCCGCGACATGGCGCTCTGCCAGCAGGTCGTTGACCGCTGTTTCAATAGCGAGGACTACATGGAAGGGCGCACGGCCTTCATGGCCAAACGCAAGCCGCTATTCAAGGGCCGCTGAGCTTTTTCGGTTGTACGCACGCTCAATGTCAAAAACCGCTCTAGACGTTCACATTCCTAAAGGAGATTCCATGAGCCGCAACACGATTCGTTTTTTTCTGGCACTTCTGGGCGCCGCATTGGCCTTTGCTGCCATCCCGCTGCGGGCGCAGATGCCCGCGTGGGAGCAGCAGTTGTATGAGGCGGCGAAGAAGGAGAAGCAATTCACCGTTTACACCGCCCACTACAACACCGAGGAAGCGGCCAGCTTGTGCGCGGCATTCGAGAAAAAGTATGCCGGCATTAAATGCAACTTTGTGCGTACGACGGCGCAGGTCGCCTTACAGCGGTTCCAGCAGGACCTGCAGGCCAACGTCGCGGTGGCATCGGTCTTCAGCAGCACCGATGTGAGCCACTATCCGGACCTTAAGAAAAAGGGGCTGTTGCTGCAATACCGGCCCAATAATCTTGCCAAAATGGTGGACTCCCTCAAGCAGTACAACGACGCAGAAAATTACTATTCCGTTACGGCCGCAGCCTTGATGCTGATCACCTACAACAACAGCCTGGTGTCCGAGAAAGACGCGCCGAAGAACTGGCCCGACCTGCTGGACCCCAAATGGAAGGGAAAGGTGTCCATCGGGCATCCCGCTTTCAGCGGCTATGTCGGAACCTGGGTGGTGCAAATGCGCAAGCTGTATGGCTGGGACTACTTCGAGAAGCTGGAAAAAAACCAGCCGCAGATCGGCCGTTCGGTCAACGATACGGTGACGATGCTGAACGCCAAGGAGCGCTGGGTGGCCGCCGGCCCCGAGGCAACGACCCTGCTCAGCCGCGACAAAGGAAATCCTTTGAGCGTCATTTATCCGACGGACGGTGCCTTGCTCATGGTGTCCCCAAGCGCCGTTCCGAAGAACGCGCCAGCGCCGAACGCCGGCAAGCTTTTCATTGAATTCTTGCTGGACAAGGAAGCCGCCGAGACCCAGGTCAAGAGCCACTCGCTTTCGGTCATCAAAGGCATAAAACCGGGTCCTGGCGCCAAGCCACTGGAAGAAGTCAAGATCATTCGACCCTCAGAGGATGAGATCACCAAGGGCATCCCGGAAGTGAAGGAAAAGTTCCGTGACACCTTCGGCGTCTAGATGCAAAGCGGGGGACCTGATATGACCTCCCCGAAGGTCACTGCCGGTCCTTCCGCGTTTGGTCAATGGTGGCGGCATCTGGACAAGTCGGCCTGGGTGTGGTTGCTGGCCATAGGCTTGCTGCTGTTCCTGGTCGTCAACCCCTTGCTGCGCCTGCTGGTGGTCAGCTTCCAGCAACCGGATGGGGCCTTTACGCTGGCCAACTACTTTGTTGCCTACGGTCGTGCGCGGTATGTCGAAGCGCTGCTGAATTCGCTCATCCTGGGCGTTTCCGCAGCGAGTCTGTGCCTCGTCTTCGGCGTGCCTCTGGCGTGGGCGCTGTCCCGCACCGACATGCCCGGCAAAGGCCTGATCTGGGTCGCCATCCTGGGGACGTTCATCATTCCGCCTTATCTGGGGGCTGTGGGTTGGATTCTGCTGGCCGGCCCCAATGCCGGCTGGTTGAACCAACTCGTGGTCGGACTGACCGGCATGGAAAAGGGACCGTTCAACATCTACTCCATGCCCGGGCTGATATTTGTCATCGCCTGCTACAGCTTTCCTTACGTGTTCGTATTCACCAAGTCCGCGCTCGATCTCGTCTCCTCGGAAATGGAGGATGCAGCGAACATCCTCGGCGCCGGCAGCTTGCGCACGTCCCTGTCCATCACCCTGCCGCTGGCGCTGCCAGCGATTTTGGGCGCCTTCATCCTGGTGTTTCTGGAAGCCATTGCGCTGTTCGGTTCGCCCGCATTGTTGGCACTGCCAGGCCGGTTCCATGTGGTGACGACCCAGCTTTGGCAGTTCTTCGAGTATCCGCCTCGGGTGGGTGTCGCAGCGGCTTATGCCATGCCGCTGCTGGGCATCACGGTGTTCCTGTTCTGGCTTCAGCGGCGCATCACCAGTCGCAAAGGTTATGCCGTTCTGTCGGGCAAGGGTGGTGAACGACGGTTGATACCCCTGGGCCGCTGGAAGTGGCCAATGCTCGGCTACTGTTTGGGGGTCTGCACGCTGTCTTTTTTCATGCCCATGGTCGTCATCTGCCAGGCTGCGTTGGCCAAGGCCTGGGGACGCGGTTTCGCATTGGACAACCTGACGCTGGACAACCTGTACTTCACCCTGTTTGAGAACAACCTGACGCGCAGCGCTACGCTGAATACCTTCATGTATGCGGGCGCAGCTTCCATCATCGCGATCACACTGGCGCTGTGCGTCGCGTACATCGTGAACCGGCAATTGGTCGGCAAGCACTTTGGCAATCTGCTGTCGTTTCTCACCATGGCACCGTTCGTCATTCCGGGAATCGTTCTGGCGATTGGCTTCTATGCCGCCTATACCCATCCGCCCTTGTTGTTGTATGGCACCGCATGGATCTTGATCCTGGCCTTTGCCACCCGCTTTTTACCGATCGCCTACGTCAACTGCAGCTCGGCTATCCGCAGCATCAATCCTGAACTTGAGGATGCGGTTCGCATCCTGGGCGGCACCCGCTTTACCGCGATCCGCAGCGTCGTGATGCCACTACTCAAGCGCAGTTTGGCCGGCGCGTTCATTCTGGTGTTCATCCCGGCCACACGCGAGTTGAGCACCGCCATTTTCCTGTACTCGATCAATACGCAGGTGCTCTCGGTGCTGCTGTTCGACAAGAGTGACGAGGGAAATTTCGAGATGCTGGCGGCCATCGGGCTGATTCTGGTGTTCATTACCGTGGTCTTTATCCTGATCGGTTTTCGCCTGATGGGTCGTGACTTCATGCTTCGGAGGGCCCCCACATGAGCAAGCTGGTGCTGCGCAACGTATCCCGCACGTTCGGCAACTTTACCGCCGTCGAGAATTTCAATCTCGAACTCGAGCAAGGCGAGCTTGTTTCATTGCTGGGGCCTTCGGGCTGTGGCAAGACGACGACGCTGCGCATGATCGCGGGATTCATGACGCCCACGGCCGGCACCATCGAGTTGGATGGTCAGGTGATCTCCTCTCCCGCCTCCAGCCTGCCGCCGGAAAAGCGGCAGATGTCGATGATCTTTCAGAGCTACGCCATCTGGCCCAACATGACTGTGGCGGAGAACGTAGGCTTTGGTCTGAAGATACGCAATATCAAGGCCGACGAGATCCGCCGGCGCGTGGGTGAAATCCTTGAGGTGGTGCAGATGGGCGATCTGCGCGACCGTTATCCGGCCGAACTGAGTGGCGGGCAGCAGCAGCGCGTGGCCCTGGCGCGGTCCATTGTGGTGAAGCCTTCCGTGCTGCTGCTGGACGAACCGCTCTCCAACCTCGATGCGAACTTGCGCGAGGAGATGCGCTTTGAGATCCGCCGGTTGCACGACGAGTTCAAGATCACCATGGTGTACGTGACCCATGATCAGGCCGAGGCAATGGTGACCTCTGATCGAATCGCCGTGATGAACAAGGGCCACTTGGAACAGATCGATGCGCCGTATGCGCTTTATGGCCGACCCAAGACGCGGTTTGTCGCCGGGTTCATCGGACGCACGAATTTTGTCGATGGAAAATCCAGCGGCGATGAAGTGCACTTTGGCGGCTTTTCGGTGTCGAGGCAGTCATTGCAGACCGAGGCCCCTCTGCCACAGGACGTGCTGGTGTCGATCCGACCGCAAAGCATTCACCTGCTCAAGCACAACCCTGGGGTGAACAGCGCCGGTTGCTGCGTGCAGGGCAGCGTGCAGCGCCGCGCTTACCTCGGGGAATACTGGGACTATCACGTGACCGTGCCGGGGATCGATCAACTCTTGCGGGTCACCGCGAGGCCCCAGGATGTCTTCGAGGTGAATGAGCCGGTGTGGATCGAAATTGACACCACGCAGCTGACCGTGATCGAATAGAAGCAGACACAAGGGCACCGCCCTTGAAGCGGTCAACCTGCTTGCATGTTTCCGCTCGCTTGACGCACCCGCCAGAACAGCCAGCTTGCAATGCACAGGTTGAGCAGGTTCCACGCGATGCCATTCAAAAAGGCCGCGTGGTAACTGCCCGTCAGGTCAAACACCCAGCCCGACATCCAGCCGCCCAAGGCCATGCCCAGCAGCGAGGCCATGATGACGGCGCCCACCCGGGCACCGGCTTCTTTGGGGTCAAAATGTTCGCGGATGATGATCGCGTAGGCGGGGACGATACCGCCCTGAAAAAGCCCGAACATGGCCGAGACGATGTACAGCGGCACCATGCCGTCAAAAGGCAAAAACATCAGCAGCGCCACGCCCTGCAACATCGAGCCCAGCAGCAAAGTGCGGATGCCGCCAATGCGGTCGCTGATCACGCCAAACACCAAGCGGCTGACGATGCCGCTGGCCAGCATGAGCGAGAGCATCTCGGCCCCGCGTGCCGCACCAAACCCCAAGTCAGTGCAATAGGCCACGATGTGTACTTGCGGCATGGACATGGCCACACAGCACGCCACAGCCGCCACACACAGCAAGCCTTGCGCGTGCGACGGTTTCAGGCCAAAAGGGCGACTGTGGTCCAGCAGCGGCGCAGCCGCGTTGGCCGGAGTCAGTGTCACCAGCGGCGGGCGCTGACGCATGCGCAGAGCCAGCAAGAACATGCCCGTGCCACAAAAAATGCCCAGCATGATGTAGGTCTGACGCCAGCCCAAAGTCTCGATGCCGCGCTGCACCAGCGGCGGCCAGATCGTGCCCGCAATGTAGTTGCCACTGGCACAAATGGCCACGGCAATCCCCCGGCGGCGGTTCCACCACAAAGCGGTGTCGGCCATCAAGGGCGCAAAGGTGGACGAACTGCCCACAAACCCCATCAGCGCATGCGCCAGGGCAAAGGCCCAAATGCTGCCCGACATCCCCGCCCACACAAAGCCGCCACACACCGCCAGCGCGCCCACCCACAGCACCGGCATCAGCCCGTGGCGGTCGGCCATGCGCCCCGTCAGCAAACCCCCCAGGCCCAGGCTGATCATCATCAGCGTGTAAGGCAGCGACGCATCGGCCCGCCCCACACCAAACTCGGTCTGCACCACAGGCAGCACCACCGAGACGATGTACATGCTGCTGTTGCCCAGCACCACCAGCCCCAGCGTGACAAGCAAGCGCCATGCGGCTTGTCGGGAATCAATAAGGGACGGGTCGGCGGGGAGGGTGTTCATTAAGGCAATTTAGCGGATGTCTTAGTGAGGGGTTGTCTTTTGGGTTACTGGACTGGGATG
>CANBWK010000088.1 GCA_947373105.1 Comamonadaceae bacterium
GTTTGCTCAACCCCGGCAAGGTCATCCCGACGCTGAACCGCTGCGCCGAATACGGCCGCATGCTGGTGCGGGCAGGGGCGATCAAACACCCGGAGCTGGAGCGCTTTTGAACCCGTCCGATTTGTGTTTTAGTAGGCACTGTAGGTCGGAGGCTTTAGCCCCAACAGTATTCGCAGGTCAGCGGCTTTAGCCCCGACACGTGCCTGCGCCGCAGCAACGTCGTCGGAGCTAAAGCTCCGACCTACAAATAAAAAACTGGTTGCGCGCGCAACCAAATACATTTACTATGTGAGCAACTTCGGCTTTAGCCAATGACACCTCGCACAACCCCCACAGCCTCGGCAAAAGCGATTAACGCTCTCGATCGCACGCTGACCTATCGCCTGCATTTGCTGCACAAGCTGACCGATGCGGACAGCCAAGGTGCTTACCCCGAGCACACCGGCCTGTCTCTCAGCGACGGGCGTTGCCTGGCAACGATTGGCAACTTTGAGCCTTTGTCCGTCAAGGACCTGGCCGCGCAGGCCAACCTGAACAAGGGCCAGGCCAGCCGCGCTGCGCAGGCATTGGCAGACCAAGGCCTGGTGCGCAAGGAAGACCGGCCCGACGACGGGCGGGGGGTGGTGCTGAGCTTGACGCCTGCGGGGCGCAAATTGTTCAAGCGCACCATGCAATTGATTGCCCAGCGCAATGACGACATTTTTGGTTGCCTCAGCCCTAAAGAACAAGGCACCCTCAGCGGTCTGTTCGACCGTCTGATCGCACACGCCCGGCCCTCAGGCCAAGCCAACTGAACACTCCGGAGCCCCATGCACACCCCCACCACCGAAGCCCGTCCTTCGCTTTATTACAACTACGAAGTATTCAAGCCTTGGCTGGCTTCGGCACATCCTGAGCAAACTCGCAATAAAGTGGCCATTGCAGGCGCTGGCCCTGCGGGCATGGTCACCGCGCTGGAGCTGGCGCGCCACGGCGTGCCCAGTGTGGTGCTCACTTCCGAGTTGCAGTTCTCGCAAGGCAGCCGAGCGATCTGCTTTACCCGCCGCTCGATGGAGATCCTGCAGCAAGTGGGCGTGGCCGACCGCATGACACAAGGCGGCCTGCCATGGCGCTTTGGCAATTCGTTTTACCGCGGTCAGCGCGTGTTCCGCATGGAGGCCCCGCACGATCCAGATGACCGCTTTTTCCCGATCATCAATGTCCAGCAGCAGTTCATGGAGGAGTACCTGCACGATGCTTGTAAGGCCAACCCGCTGATCGACTTTCGCTGGGGCAACAAGGTCAACGCCGTGGTGCAAAAAGACGGCTACGCCGAGGTAGAAGTCGACACCTCCGAAGGCGCCTACACGCTGGAGACTGATTGGTTGATCGCCGCTGACGGCGGTCGCTCGGGCATCCGCAGCGCGATGAATTTACCGATGGAAGGGGCCTCCTACGAAGGCTTTTTTGTCATTGCCGATATACGCATCGACTTGCCTTTCCCAACCGAACGTCGCGCTTACTTTGACCCCGAATGGAACCCCGGCAACACCATCTTGATGCACCGCGAACCCCATGGCATCTGGCGTGTGGACTACCAATTGCCACCCGGCGAAACGCCTGAAGATGCCCTGCGCCCCGAATCGCTCAAGGCGCGCATCGATGCACAACTGGCCATGATCGGCCATGCCGGACTGCCATGGGAGATGGACTGGTCCTCGGTCTACTCAGCCCGTACCTTGACCTTGCCCGACTTTTTGCACGGCAGCGTCATCTTCACCGGCGATGCAGCGCACCTCTTGCCCATCTTTGGCGTACGGGGCGCTAATACGGCCTTCCAGGATGCGCAGTCGCTGGGCTGGCATCTGGCGTATGTGGTCAAAGGCTTGGCAGGCCCGGCACTGCTGAGCAACCACAGTACCGAACGCGTGGGCGCTGCGCGCGAGATCATCGAAGAAGCCGGCAAAAGCACCCGCTTCATGGCCCCGCCCAGCCGGGGATTTCGGCTTTTGCGTGATGCGGTCTTGTCGCTGTCGCTCACGCAAGACTTTGTGCGACCGCTGTACCACTGGCGCACCTCGCGCCCGCATGAATACACCCACTCGACGCTCAACTGCCCAGGTGACGACAACGCCTTGTTCAAAGCCGGCCCGGCCCACGGCGCGCCGCCGCAAAACGTGCGACTGGGTGTGAGTGATGGCGTGAACGATGGTGTGAGCGCTGACGAGGGGGGCTTTTTGCTCGACCACTTGGGTGGCGGTTTTGATTTGCTGTACTTCACCGACTCGGCACTGCCAGCCGCATTGCAGCAGGTGATTGAAGAGGCTCGGACGCGAGGCCTGCCCCTCAAGGTGACCGCCGTGGGTGCACCGCATGCCGTGGCCGGTGCTCAGCAGCATTTGCCCGATGCAGATGGCCACTTGCGCCAGCGCTACGGTGTGCCCGCAAACGGCGCGGCCTACCTGCTGCGGCCTGACCAACACATCTGCGCCCGTTGGCTGAGCTTGGACGCCACGCGTTTGCAAGCCGCCCTGTCCCACGCACTACCCAAGCTTTAAAATAATGAGGACCCCATGACAAAGACACCCTTGACACTGGATGGCCTCGAAACCGCGTACGATGCGCTGGCCACCGCCATCGATCGGGCCGGCCCTGACCGGTCCGAGCTGTTTCTGGTCAAACTGGCATTGCTGCAGGCACAGGCCTTGGGCGATGCGCGAGAATTCCAAAAGCAAGTCGATGCGGCTTTGCAAGACCTTTGAACCCCTTGAAACGAGACTTCCATGACCCGCTTGAATGAAACCCATGACCCGCACCTGAAAAGCTGGCTCGCGTCGGCCAACACACCCGCTTGTGACTTTCCAATCCAGAACCTGCCTTTAGCGGTTTTCAAGCGCAAGAACTCGGCGCAAGCATTCCGTGGCGGTGTGGCCATTGGCGATCAGATTCTGGACTTGGCTGCGCTGGCCGCCAGCGGTGTGATCACCGGCGACGCCAGCACGGTGGTCCAAGCAGGCGCTCACGATAAGCTGAATGCCCTGATGGCCATGGGCCCCTCCGCTTGGAGCGCCTTGCGCCTGGCCTTGTCCCGCGCCTTGCGCGAAGGTGCCCCCGAGCAAGTGGCCTTGCAAGCCTGTTTGGTGCCGCAAGCCGATGCGCAATTCGATGTGCCCGCGCGCATCGGTGACTACACCGACTTCTTCACATCGATTTACCACGCCACCAACACCGGCAAACAGTTCCGCCCAGACAACCCGCTGCTGCCCAATTACAAATGGGTGCCCATTGGTTACCATGGCCGCGCCTCCAGCATTGGCGTGTCGGGTCAGCAATTTCGCCGCCCGGTCGGCCAGACCCTGCCGCAAGGCACGACTGCGCCTTCACTCACCCCTTCCAAGCGCTTGGACCTGGAATTGGAGCTGGGCATCTTTGTCGGCACCGGCAACGCGTTGGGCGAAGCGGTGGACATCACCCAAGCCGAAGAACATGTGTTTGGCATTTGCCTCCTCAACGACTGGTCGGCCCGCGACATCCAGGGTTGGGAATACCAACCCCTGGGGCCCTTTCTGGCCAAGAACTTCGCCACCACCATCTCGCCTTGGATCGTGACGCTGGAAGCTTTGGCGCCCTACCGGGTCGCCTTCTCGCGCCCAGCCGAAGACCCGCAACCCTTGCCCTATCTGGACTCAGCGGCCAACCGGCAGGACGGCGCCTTTGACATCCAGTTGCAAGTGGGCATTCAAACACCCGCCATGCGAACCGCTGGCTTGGCTGACGCCAGCATCTGCCGCACCAGTTACCGCCACGCCTACTGGACCGTGGCGCAAATGCTCACCCACCACACGGTCACGGGTTGCAATTTGCAGCCCGGCGATTTGTTGGGCAGTGGCACCTTGTCAGGGCCGACGCTGGACCAGGCCGGTGCCTTGATCGAGTTGACCACCGGTGGCAAGAACCCGATCGCCTTGCCCAATGGCGAGCAACGCACTTGGCTGGAAGACGGCGACAGCGTGGTGCTGCGCGGCTGGTGCGAACAACCTGGTGCGGCACGCATTGGCTTTGGCGAGTGCGTAGGCACGGTGCTGCCTGCCCGCGAAATCAAGGCCTGAGGCCGTCCGCATGGACTTTGAGCCCCTGATTGAGCTGACCCGCAATGGCGTGCAGGAATGTTTGCACTGGGGCGCCATGGCACTCACGGACACCGAAGGCAAGGTGTTGGCCCATGTCGGCAACCCGCACTGGCTGTGCTTTACCCGATCGACCCTCAAGGCCTTGCAAGCCTTGCCCCTCGTGCACACTGGTGGCGCAGCCCATTTTGGTTTGAACTCGCAAGAACTGGCGATGCTGTGTGCCAGCCACAATGGCGAGGACATGCACGTCGCGCAAGTCAGTTCGATTTTGCGCAAGAGTGGACTCAAACCGGCGCAAATGAAGTGTGGTTGTCATATTCCTTACCGTTTCACCTTTTTCGATCAGCCCATGCCCGAGAGATTTGTCTACGACGAACGGCACCACAATTGCAGCGGCAAGCACAGCGGCTTTATGGCGTATTGCGTTCAACATGGTTTGCCCATCGACACCTACACCGAGGTTGACCATCCCTTGCAACAGGCGGTGCGTTTGGCAGTGGCTGATGTGGCAGGCTTAAGCAGCGAACATTTGACGCTGGGCATCGATGGCTGCTCTGCACCCAACTACGCCATGCCCCTGTCCAAACTGGCGCGTTGCTATGCCAGATTGGCCCGCCCCGAAGCCGCTGGCCCCTATGGAGTAAGCCTGCAAACCCTCGCAAACGCAATGACCGCTCACCCTGAGCTGGTCTCGGGCACCGGTCGCAATGACGCAGATTTCATGCGGGTGGGTCAAGGCGACTGGGTAACCAAGGTGGGCGCCGATGGCGTGCAGGTCGTGGGCAGCCGCTCCAGAGGCCAAGCCTTGGCCATCAAAATCATGGACGGAAACAAAGCTGCACTCTTTGCCGCGACCTTGGAAGCAATGGACCAACTGGGTTGGCTCAACGACGCGCAAAGGGAGGAGCTCGCACCTTGGCGTGCACAAGTTCTGCGCAATGTGGCGGGCTTGGCCGTAGGCGAGCGACGCCCCGTCTTTCGGGTGACTCGGGGCGACTCCAGCGCTCACTGAACAGACCTCAGGACACGCCTTGGGCCCGTGTTAGCGCTGCCCAAAAATGGCTGTCCCAATGCGCACCATGGTGCTGCCCTCTTTGACGGCCGCATCCAGATCTGCGCTCATACCCATGGACAAGGTGTCCAGCTGTAAACCTGCTGACTTCAAACGCAACCACAACGCCTGCGCCTGTGCGTGGACGGCGCGGGTGCTTTCGTCGTCACCGGGCTCGGGGATGGTCATGATGCCGCGCAATTGCAAGTGCGGCAATTTTGCTACGGCCTGTGCCAAAACCAGCGCTTGATCAGGCGTCACGCCAGACTTGTTTTCGCCTCCATCCAGGTTGACCTGAATGCACACCTGCAACGGCGGCAAAGAAGGCGGGCGCTGGGCCGACAAACGCTCTGCCGTTTTGAGTCGGTCAATCGAATGCACCCAGTCAAAATGCGTGGCCACCAAGCGTGTTTTATTGCTCTGGATCGGGCCGATGCAATGCCACTCCAGGTCGAGATCCTGCAACGCCTGGATTTTGTCCACACCTTCCTGAATGTAGTTTTCGCCAAAGGCACGTTGCCCAGCCGCATGGGCTAGACGCACCTCTTGCGCGCCCAATGTTTTGGACACCGCGAGCAAACGCACACTGGCTGGATCGCGCCCTGCCGCCTGGCAAGCGGACGCAATGCGCGTTTCTACGCGTTGAAGATTCTGGGCAATGGTGGACATAATCGTGCCAAGGGTACCAAATTCACAGAGTACCCCTGATCATCAGGGAGGGTCTATGCAAATAGAACAATGGCTGCGCCAGGCTTTGGCCTTGGGTGCTTCGGACTTGCACCTGTCCGCCGGACTGACGCCGATGGTGCGGGTCCATGGCGAGTTGCGGGCTTTGGACGTGCAAGCGCCCGCATGCAGCGATGCGCAAATCAGGCAAGTCATTGAGCAAATCATGCCTCCTGCACGTTGGGCGGTTTTTGCCGATGCGTTGGAAGATGACTTTGCCATCGAATGGGCAGATGGTGGGCGCTTCAGGGTGAACGCTTTTCATCACCAACGGGGAGCGGGCCTGGTCATGCGGGCCATTGCGCAACAGGTACCGCAACTGGCTGATCTGCAAGCGCCCGAGCTGTTGAGTTCGCTGGCCCTGAAGTCCAGCGGTTTGATTTTGGTCACAGGTCCTACGGGATGTGGAAAATCAACCTTGCTGGCAGCGCTGTTGGACCATGCCAACCGAAACTTGAGGGGGCATTTACTGACCATCGAGGACCCTATTGAGTTCGTGCACACCCCGCAGCAATGTGCGGTCAACCAGCGCGAAGTCGGCTTGCATACCCGTAGCTTTGAAGCCGCACTGCGCTCAGCTTTGCGCGAAGACCCGGATGTGATCCTGATCGGAGAAATGCGGGATCTGGCGACCATCCGCCTGGCCTTGACAGCCGCAGAAACCGGCCATTTGGTTCTGGCCTCACTGCACACGACCAGTGCCCCCAAGGCCGTGGACCGGATTGTGGACGTCTTTCCTGCCGAAGAAAAAGACATGGTACGAACCATGCTCTCGGAGTCCTTGTTGGCTGTGGTGGCGCAAACCTTGTGCCCCCGTGAAGACGGCCAAGGGCGCATCGCCGCACACGAGGTCATGGTGGGTACGCCCGCCGTGCGCAATTTAATCCGCGAGGGCAAGGTTGCGCAGCTGTATTCAGCGCTGCAAACCGGAGGGCAAGCGGGCATGCAAACCCTCGACCAAAGTCTGCAGGCTTTGGCCAAAAAAACACTGATTTCCATGGCCACTGCCCGTGTCTTGGCCCGATTCCCTGAGAATTTTTCAACATGAGCACGACCCATGCATTCGCGCTCTCGCTCGCCACCTGCTAAATTACATGTTTTATTCCATTGAGGCGCGACACACCATGAGCAGCTTGAACCCCAAAACCTACGAAACCTCCCCAGCCCGCCGTGTGGCTTTTTTGGGCCTGGGCGTGATGGGTTTTCCAATGGCAGGCCATTTGGCGCTGGCCGGACACCATGTCACGGTCTACAACCGCACGACTGCCAAAGCCCAAGCCTGGTGCACCGAGTTTGCGGGTGCGTCGGGCGTAGCCCATGCGGCGACACCCCGAGAAGCCGCTGCCCATGCTGAAATCGTGTTTTGCTGTGTAGGCAACGACGATGATTTGCGCGGCGTGGTCCTGGGCGCAGATGGCGCTTTTGCAGGCATGCAAAAAGGCGCCATCTTTGTCGACCACACCACCGCTTCTGCCAGCATCGCACGCGAAATGAGCGTTGAAGCCCAAAAATTGGGACTGGCCTTTGTGGACGCACCCGTCTCGGGCGGTCAAGCTGGCGCACAAAACGGCATGCTGACCGTGATGTGTGGCGGCCACGCGGATGACTTTGAGAAGGTCAAACCGGCTGGAATGGCTTTTTCCCGTGCCTTTACCTTGCTGGGTGAATCAGGCGCAGGCCAATTGGCGAAAATGGTCAACCAGATTTGCATTGCTGGCTTGGTGCAAGGCTTGTCTGAAGCCATTGCCTTCGGTCAACATGCTGGTTTGGACATGAATGCCGTACTGGATGTCATTGGCAAAGGCGCGGCGCAAAGCTGGCAACTGGAAAACCGCGGCAAGACCATGGTTGCCGACAAATTTGACTTTGGCTTTGCAGTGGACTGGATGCGCAAGGACTTGGGTCTGGTACTTGACGAGGCGAAACGCAACGGGTCGCGTTTGCCTGTCACCGCCTTGGTCGATCAGTTTTATGCCGATGTCCAACTGATGGGCGGTCGCCGCTTTGATACCTCCAGCCTGATCAAACGTTTGCGCTGACCAAGCAAGAGGGAATTGGCCAAATTTATTTGGCCGAGGTTTGGGCGCTCAGACGCTTGAGCTCTTCTTCAGAGATGATGTCCAGCACGCGCACAACTTTGGTCACACCGTTGATGCTGCGCGCAATGTCAGTTGCACGTTGGGCTTCCCGGCTGGTCACGCGGCCCATCAAATACACCACACCACTTTCAGTCACCACTTTGAATGCATTGGACTGCAGGTCTTTAGCGTCCACAAACAACGCTTTGATCTGGCCCGAAATGATGGTGTCTTTTGAGCGTTGAGTCAGCGAGCTGACGGGTTGTACGGTCAACTCATTGGCCACGGCTTTGACATTTTCCTGGCTCTGCGCAATCTTGTTGGCCTTTTCTTTGTCGGCTGCGGTACTGACTTCACCGGTCAACAACACTTGGCGGTTGTAGCTGGTCACATTGACGTGCGCTCTGTCACCCAGGTTCTGTCGCATACCCTGCGCTGTGCGCAGCTCAATACTTTCATCTTCCACCTGCATGCCCGAGGTGCGGCGGTCAACCGCCACCATGCCGGTCATGACCGCACCGCCCACCATCAGCGGGGCGCAAGCCGATAAAGTCGCCATCACGGCCGCAGCGGCCAACGTTGACATCACAATTTTTTGAAATGGTTTGTTCATTCACTTAACTCCTGTTCGCCCAATAACTGGGCATCCACACCGTCGCACAAGCAGTGCAACACCAATTGTTGAACTTCACGTATGCGAGCGGCCCGATCATGGGGCACGCACACATGCACATCTGTTTCACGCAGCAGTTTAGCCAATGCACCACCCCCTTTGCCTGTCAAGGCTATGACCGTCATGTCGCGTTCATGCGCCGCGTGCACGGCTTGCTGCAATACCGGTTCATCACCGCTGGCGGTCATCACCATCAGCACATCCCCGGTCTGCCCCAAAGCGCGCACTTGGCGTGCCAATGACTGATCTTCGGGGGTGATCGCTAAGGCTGCACCATCCGCGCTCAGCGCGAAAGCGGCCAATTCAGGCCGCTCGCGCTCAAATCCACCCACAAACAAGCTGGCAAAATACTGGGCTGACGCCGCAGTGCCCCCCCAACCTGCTACCAACACTTTACCGCCACTGGTCACGCACGCGAGCAAAGCTTGCACGCCCGATTCCACCGGTTTGGCCAAAGGCTCTGCCGCCTGGTATTGCAGGTCGGCACTGTCGATAAAGTGTTGCTGAATGCGAAGGTCTAACATGAGCGTCGATGATACCCCTTCACTGCACCCTCTCTAGGGAGGATTTCAGGCACCGCCGCCGTCAAATGCGGCTTGCAACCACTGCAAACCCTCAGCTTCGACCACCACCACGTCAAACCGAGCAGGCGGAAGTTGCCGCCAACGCATCAAATAATGACGCGCTGCAAAAATGATGCGCCGCTGCTTGACCCTGCCCACACTGGCGGCAGCGCCGCCGAAGGCTCGCGTTGCCCGTTTGCGCACCTCAACAAACACCACCGTCGTATCAGGCAATTGCATGATCAAATCTATTTCACCGCCCCCTCGCCCTGGGGTCCGATAATTACGCTGTAACAAACGTAAGCCTTTGTTCTGTAAATAGGACAAGGCCGTTTCTTCGGCGGCATCACCCCGAGACTTGGTGGTTTGTTTTTGACTGAGGAATTCCATTGACTTTGCCTCCCTTGACTGATGAACCTGTGGATCACACCCCCCCGACTTCGACTCTGAGTTCGAATGCCTGGGCGCGGGCCTTGACGGCAGCGCATGACACCAGCGCCCACCAAAACCATCCAACACACACACTGTATGTCGTCGCCACCCCGATTGGCAACCTTGCTGACATCACTTTGCGTGCATTGCATGTGCTCAACCTGTGCGAAGTGATTGCCTGCGAAGACACTCGCCACACGCAGCAACTGCTGCGCGCCTATGGGATTGACAAAAGCAGTGTGCAACTGATTGCGCTGCACCAACACAATGAGCACGAAGCCGCGCAAACCGTGATTGCGCGTTTGGTACAAGGTCAGCGTGTCGCCTATGTGAGCGATGCGGGCACGCCGGCCATCAGTGACCCCGGGGCCCGCTTGGTCGATGCCACCCGCAACGCAGGTTTTCGAGTCTTGCCTTTGCCGGGTGCCAGCAGCGTCACCACCGCCTTGAGTGCTTCGGGGATGACCGGGCAAGAGGGGTTTGTGTTTGCCGGTTTCTTGCCCAGCAAAGCCACCGAACGGCAACATGCGGTACAAAAATTGGCCAGTGAAACCCGCGCCATTGTGTTGCTTGAAGCGCCACACCGCATCGAAGCCATGGCCCAAGCGCTTGCTGTCCTGGGTGCTCGGCGTGTCACCGTGGGCCGTGAATTGACAAAACAGTTCGAACATATCGACACACTGCCCGCCAGTGAACTACCGACTTGGCTGGCGGCCAAACCCGAAAGGCAGCGCGGTGAATTTGTGCTGGTGATCCATGATGCACCGGCAGCCACGGTGCAAGGCGATGGCCTGCGGGTGCTGCAGTTGCTGCTGCCAGAACTGCCCCTCAAAACGGCCGTCAAACTGGCTGCCGAGATCAGCGGCGAGTCAAAAAATGTTTTGTATGACCAGGCCTTGGCACTGAAAAATGGCACAGCCAATTGAATGCCACCGCCAATTGAGGCGCATCTGAACCTCAGGGTTTAGCGCTTACGCAAGCCCAGCCACATGACCGTAGCAACCACCAGCAACGCACCCGCGACTTGAATGGAAGCAATCGCTTGGTCCAGCAGTGCCCATGCCAAGACCAAGGCAAACACCGGTTCCACATTCATGATCGCCGAGTTACCCACCACGCCCAATCGAGGCAACACAATGAGCATCAAGGTGAAAGCCGTGCCATACAGAAAGGTCAGCATGCCCAACCCCCACCAACCGGCGTCTGCCGTAGGCAGATGAAAGCCGCCTTGCGTGAGCGCGGCAGAAACGGCAAACACCGCCACCAAACCAAGGATGGAGAAGGTGCGCAAGCGGCCATCTAAGCCACCCACTTCATGCTGAGTGAGCACCATGGCCAAACCGAAGGTCGCTGATGCGGCCAGCGCAAAAGCAATACCGGCTCCGATCTGACTCCAATGCGCAGCAGCACCGAGCCCAGAAGCGGCACCCAACACATCCAGCGCCAAGGCCAAGCCAATCAACATCAAGGGCATGGCCATCAACACGGCACGTTCGGCTTTGTGTCCATACAATATCCGCGCCCATACCGCCGTGGACAGCGGGTAAGTGTTGAATGCCAGCAAGGCCAAAGCCACCGGCAAGCGGGCCACCGACGAATACAAACACACGCTTTGCACGGCAATCAGGCCACCAATGAGCAGCAAGAATTTTTTATCGCGTGTTGTTGTGGCAAAAGACACCTTTTGCTGCCAGAGCAACAAGCCGACCACCAAGGCCGTCACGGCGCTGCGGCAACTGACCGCCGTCACCACATCCACGCCGTTGTTGAAAGCAAAACGGGCGGCTACATGGTTGGCCCCCATCATGAAGGCGATCAACAACAAAGTGGCGAAGGCGGTACCCGTCAGGGCTTTGCGGTCAGAAGTCATGCCTTCATTGTGCAGGGTAGAGCCCAAGCCCTCTGGCATGCAGGCGACTCAAGCCCAATAGCGCATCGGTGAATGGCGTGGCCACGTGCGTGAGTTGACCCAACTCGCGCACGGCGCTGACCAAGGCGTCTAGCTCAATCGTTTTACCCGCTTCCACGTCTTGCAGCATGGAGGTTTTGAAGGCCCCCAACTTGCGCGTGATGGCATGACGGTCATCAGGCTGCTGGTCTATAGGTATACCCAGTTGCTCGCCAATCGCCTTGGCTTCCAACATCACCGTTGAAATAAAGCCACGCACCAAGTCGTCGTTCAAAATTTTATCGGTGGTTGCGCCGGTCATGCCGCTGATGGGGTTCACGGTCATGTTGCCCCACAGTTTGTACCAAATGTCTTTTTGGATTTGGGCTGACAAGGAGGCATTGAGACCGGCACGCACCAACACATGGACCCAATCCTGCGCACGCGCTGTGACTTGGCCCGAAGGCTCACCCACAATCAGTCCATTGCCGAAATGATGACGAACGACGCCCGGGGCATCGACGGAACAACTGGAATGCACGACACCACCGAGCACATGGGCTGCCGGAATGCCTTGTGCAATGCCCCCCAAAGGATCGATGGTTTGCAAACGCGTGCCCGCCACCCGGCCCCCAAAGCCTTGTAAAAACCACCAAGGCACGCCATTCATGGCGGTAAATACAAGGGTTTGAGGTCCCAGCAGTGGACCGATTTGCGCAGCCACATCAGCCAAGGCGGGGGCTTTCACGGCAATGATCACGACATCTTGCACACCCAATTCGGACGGCTGGCTGCTGGCCTGTACCTGAACGGTGTGCACCACTCCCGCTTGATGGAGTGTCAAACCTGTCCTTTGCAAAACCTGCAATGTCGACCCCCGCGCCACGGCGCTGACCCTGCAACCGGCTTGTGCCAGATGCACACCCAGCCAGCCCCCGATAGCGCCCACGCCATAAATACACACTTTCATGTTGCGTAACTTTCATCGATTCGATTGACTTGCCGCACCAAGGCATCAAAGACATCGCGTCCCGCGCCATGGTTCGGATTAAATTGCAAAGCATCGCGGGTGCACTTGGCTGCAATCGCCTCGCTGACCGGAATGGCAGGACCCATGCTGAAAGTGGCCATTTGAATTTCGCAGGCACGTTGCAATGTCCACAAAATGGCAAAGGTTTGCGACAGACTGTGACCCCATGCCAACAAGCCGTGGTTGCGCAAAATCACAGCGGGCTTGTTGCCAATGCTTTTCAGTAATCGAGGGGCTTCATCGGCATGGATGGTGATGCCTTCAAAATCATGGTACGCCACCATGTCATGCAGTTGTGCGGTGTAAAAATTGGTTTGCTGCAGGCCCCCTTGCAGGCACGCAACCGCGACGCCCGCGGTGGTGTGGGTGTGCATCACGCAGTGCGCACCTTCAAGGCCTTCATGAATCGCGGCGTGTACTGTGAAGCCTGCCGGATTGACCGGGAACTTGGATCCATCCAACACGTGGCCTTGCGCGTTGATTTTGACCAGATTGCTGGCGGTAACTTCGCTGTAGTGCAGACCAAAAGGGTTGATGAGAAACTGTTTTTCAGAACCACTGACCGAGGCAGGCAAACGCACCGTAATGTGGTTGTAGATCATCTCGGTCCAACCCAGCATGGCGAACACGCGGTAGCAAGCCGCAAGCTCCACACGCATGGCCCATTCATCGGGATGCACCTGGCCTTGTAAAGAAGTCACCCAATTGAATGAATTTTCTGGCGTTTTCATGGCAGTCTCATGTTAAACAAATTGAAAATGCAAACGACCTAAAGGGCCGTAGTCGACGTCAAAGACATCACCGACCTTGGCGAGCGCCGGCTTGGTGAACGACCCGGCCAGCACAATTTCGCCAGCCTGCAAGTGCTCGCCCCAAGGCGCGAGTTTGTTGGCCAACCAAGCAATGCCGACCGCCGGGTGCCCTTGCACGCCCGCGGCCAGACCCGTTTCTTCAACCACACCATTCTGTCGCAAGATGGCGCCGCACCAGGGCAAGTCGGTGGTATGCGGGTCCACGCGGTTGGCGCCTAGCACGATGCCGGCGTTGGCGGCGTTGTCGCTGATAGTGTCGTACACCTTGCGCATCACTTTGGTGTGGCGGTCAAATTGCTCGATGCGTGCGTCGATGATTTCGATGGCAGGCGTCACGTAGTCTGTGGCATCGAGCACCTGCTCCACCGTCACATTGGGGCCGCGCAATTCCTTTTTGAGAATGAACGCCAGCTCAACCTCGACACGCGGGACGATGAAGTTAGTGAAAGGAATGTCCAGCACCTGACCAGGCGTACAGGTGTACCGCATGTTGTCCAGCAGCGTGCCATAGTCCGGCTCATCGATCTGACTGGAGACCTGCATGGCACGGCTCGTCAGGCCAATTTTGTGACCGATCATTGTGCGCCCCTCGGCAAACTTAATCTGCATCCAAGCGCGATTGATGCGGTAGCCGTCTTCGATGGTCATGCCCGCAAAGCGCTTGGAAAAATGCTCGATCTGCACGCGGGATTTTTCGGAGTGGTTCAGCTCGTGCGCCAGCTGCTGTATCAGTTGTTCATCTAACATATCAGGCCTTTTTGAAATGCGGAGGAGATTGCCAGAGCGCAAGCTCGGACCTACAGGTTAATTCATGCTCAAAGCCGTGTACTCACAGCGGTATAACCTTCTGCGGCACTGGCTTGGGCTTTCGGAATGTGCTCACCCTTTTGCGGCGTGACTTCAAACACGGCGTTGAGCTGCCCCGTGCCTGAGGCGCCGAAGTAGGGCGTGAGAATCTCCACACGCCCGTCATAGTCCGTCCAGCCCAAGGCCCCCATCAGCATGGCCGTGTCGTGCATGAAGCCTTCGCCGTGGCCTTTGCTGGCGTACTCAGGCAGCATTTCGCAAAAGGTTTTCCATTCCCGTTGTTCCCACATGCGCAGCACTTGCTCGTCTAATTTTTCCAGAAACGGACTCCAGATTTTGTGCGCAAATTCAGGCGCAAGACCGTTTTGTGCAAAGCGGTGGCTCAAGCTCCCGCTGGCCAAAAAGGCCACCTTGCCGTCGTAATGTTTTTCGACCGCTTCTCGCATGGCCCAGCCTAAGCGGGCGCTGTCATTGAGGTAATGCGAGGTGCACAATGCCGAGACCGAAATCACCTTAAAGTGCTGATCGTCGTTCATGTAGCGCAGTGGCACCAAGGTGCCGTATTCCGGGTTCAAAGAAGTGGCATCGTGGGCCAGTGTCTCCACGCCGAACTCGTTGGCCACCTTGGCCAGAAGCTGCCCCAGCACCGGGTTGCCTGGCGACTCGAACGCCATGTTGCTGATGAAGTGTGGCAATTCGTTGCTGGTGTAAATACCTTTGAAGTGCGGTGCGCAATTGATGTGGTAACTGGCATTGACCAGCCAATGCGTGTCGAACACCACCAGCGTGTCGACCCCCATGGCGCGGCAGCGGCGGCTGATTTCCTTGTGGCCATCGATGGCGCTTTGGCGTGTGCCGAAACGCTCGCCGGGTATTTCGCTCAGGTACATGCTGGGCACGTGGGTGATTTTGGCGGTGAGAGCGAGTTGTCCCATGGGATTTCCTT
>CANBWK010000089.1 GCA_947373105.1 Comamonadaceae bacterium
CCGACCTACAGTGCCTACTAAAACACAAATCGGACGGGTTCAAAAGCGCTCCAGCTCCGGGTGTTTGATCGCCCCTGCCCGCACCAGCATGCGGCCGTATTCGGCGCAGCGGTTCAGCGTCGGGATGACCTTGCCGGGGTTGAGCAAACCTTGCGGGTCAAAAGCGCGTTTGACGGCGAACATCTGTTCGTTTTCTTCGGCGCTGAACTGTACGCACATGCTGTTGACCTTCTCGATGCCCACACCATGCTCACCGGTGACGGTGCCACCCATGGCGACGCTGGTTTCCAGAATGTCGGCACCAAACAGCTCGCAGCGGCGCAGTTGGTCGGCATCGTTCGCATCAAACAGGATCAGCGGGTGCAGGTTGCCGTCGCCCGCATGGAAAACGTTCAGGCAGCGCAGCGCGTATTTGGTTTCCATCTCCGAGATGGCTTGCAGGATGTCGGCCAGCCGCTTGCGCGGGATGGTCGAGTCCATGCACATGTAGTCGGGGCTGATGCGGCCTGAGGCTGGAAAGGCGTTTTTGCGGCCGCTCCAGAACTTCAGGCGCTGGGCCTCATCCTTGCTCACATTGATGGCGGTGGCGCCGCAATTGCGCAGCACTTCGCTCATGCGGCCTATTTCTTCTTCGACTTCTTCGGGCGTGCCGTCGCTCTCGCACAGCAGAATAGCGGCGGCGCTCAGGTCGTAGCCTGCGTGCACAAAGTCTTCCACCGCAATCGTCATGGGGCCGTCCATCATTTCCAAGCCCGCCGGGATGATGCCCGCCGCAATCACGGCGGCCACGGCATCTCCGGCTTTGCGCAAGTCGTCAAAGCTGGCCATGATGCAGCGCGCCAATTGCGGCTTGGGCACGAGCTTGACGGTGACTTCGGTGGTCACAGCCAGCATGCCTTCGCTGCCCACCAGCAGGGCCAGCAGGTCGTAGCCCGCCGTGTCGAGCGCGTCACTGCCAAATTCAATCGGATCACCTTCGATGGTGAAGCCCTTGACCTTGAGTACGTTATGCACTGTGAGGCCGTATTTGAGGCAGTGCACGCCGCCCGAGTTTTCGGCCACGTTGCCACCGATCGTGCAGGCGATCTGGCTGGACGGGTCGGGCGCGTAATACAGGCCATAAGGCGCAGCCGCTTCGCTGATGGCCAGGTTGCGCACGCCGCATTGGACCAACGCGGTACGACTGACGGGATCCATGTTCAAAATGTGATTGAACTTGGCCATCGACAAGGTTACCCCCATCCTGTGCGGCATGGCACCGCCTGACAGCCCTGTGCCTGCACCGCGTGCAACAACCGGTACTTTTAAACGACTGCAGGTTTGCAAGACAGATTGAACCTGCGCCGTGGTTTCTGGCAAGGCCACGACCAAAGGCCGTTCGCGGTAAGCCGTCAGGCCATCGCATTCATAAGGCGTGGTGTCTTCAGGCGTGAACAAAATGGCATGTTCAGGCAGCACTTGGCGCAAGGCCTGAACCACCTGCTTTTGCAGGGCAGATCGGCTGGCTTGCTCGGTGGGCGTTAGCAGGGCTGGTGTCATGGTGAATTCACCCTCAAGGGTTTCGACTTTGCAACAGCTCGACTTTACGTGGAAATCAACCGCCATGCCATGAGGAATCTTTGGCATCAACGTGAATTCTGTGGATGACCGATCTGGTGAGGCGGGGTCAAGTCAAGCGCAAAATCTCGGCTTCCAGGACTTTGGAGGAGATGGGCTTAGACACATAGCCGTCAGCACCATCGGTCAAGAACCGTTCACGGTCGCCGGTCATGGCATGGGCCGTGACCATGATGACCACAGTGCGGGGTCGGCCTTGCGCCTCCATGGCACGCAGGTTCTTCAAGGCCGTCACACCGTCCATATGCGGCATCATGACGTCCATGAGGACCAAGTCGAATGGGGATTGTTCCAAGGCTTCGAGGGCTTTTTGCCCATCGTCAACCAAGACGCATTCGTGGCCCATTTGCGTTAGCAAGATGGCGGCCAGTTTTTGATTGATCGGGTGGTCTTCTGCAATCAACACACGCAAGGCACGGTGCGGCGCGGGCGGTGCGTCTGGATTGGAAGGTGCCGACGCTGGGGTTACCGAGGGGATAGAGGTCTTCAGTGTGAAGCTGAAGCAGGCCCCTTGACCCGACTGGCTGAACGCACTGATTTGTCCGCCCATGAGTTGAACCAGACTGCGGGTGATGGCCAAACCCAGGCCCGTGCCGCCGAATGAGCGGGTGATCGACCCATCGGCTTGAATGAAGGGTGAAAACAACTGATCGGTCTTGTCAGGATCAAAGCCAATGCCGGTGTCGCTGATGCTGAATTTCAAAACAACACCCGAGTCGCTCGAGTCGTCTTGACGTTCAAGATGGATGTTGATGTGGCCTTTGTCTGTGAACTTGATGGCGTTGCCGATCAGGTTGGTCAGAATTTGACGCAATCGAACGGGGTCGGAAATTACTTCTTGCGGCACATCATCAGCGATGTTCAAGAGGATTTCTAATCCTTTGGATTGGGCTTCAGCCGAGAAACTGTTCAAGGTGTGCTGCAGCACCTGCCGTGGTCCCATGCGCACGGGCTGGAGTGACAAGTGACCTGCTTCAATTTTGGAAAAATCCAGAATGTCATTGATGATGGTCAGCAGATGAGAGGCCGAGTTGTTGGCCAAGGTGAGGTATTCGCGCTGGGTATCGTTGAGCGTTGTTTGCAGTGTCAACTGCGTCATGCCAACGATGCCGTTCATAGGCGTGCGAATTTCGTGGCTCATGTTGGCCAAAAATTCACTTTTGAGCAAGTTGGCTGATTCAGCACGTTCTTTGGCCAAGGTGAGCGCGGTTTGACTTTCCTGCAGACCGTGCGCCATGGCTTCGCGTTGTTCCATCTCGGCGCGCAGCGCGATGTTGCTTTGTTGATTTTGTTTGGCCAGATGCTGGGCCGTGTGGAGTGTTTTTCGCAATTGACGTAATGAAAACCAGACCAAAGCCAAACCCGCGATGGCCACCAACATCAACAGGCCAAAGGACCTGCGAAGCAAAGTGCTGGCTTCGTTTTGCCAGTGGTCGATCAACATGTCGACTTCGAGTGCACCGCGCACATCGCCGACTTTCCAATCGGTTTTAGGTGATCCAGGGTAGCTGTTATGGCAAGCGACACAATTGGCTTGCATCCGGTCGGCTTGTGCATAGCGCAAATAGGTGCGACCTTCACGCACTTCTTCGCGCGTGTAAGGGGTGTCTGGGTGTGTCTTCAAGTGGGCTAAAGCGGCTTTTTGAAAATCATCCAATCGCCTTTCTGCAACGCGTCCCGGGAAAGGCAATTCGCTGTACAGCGCCAAATGCGTGCCGTCTTCAAGCTTACGCAAGTACTGACCAAAATCGATCACAAAGGTGGCGGGCAATGGCAGTGCATGCGCAACATCTTTGTAGTTGTCTGTGATCGTCACACCGGCTTTCATGGCACGGCTGACGATTTCGGCACTGTAAAAATTTCGGAAGTGTGTAATTTCTTGGGCTTGGTGTTCGATGGCATCGCGTGCATAGCCACTGACGACCTTGTCGGCCGAATCCAAGGTGTACCAGCCGAGCAAACCTGCCCACACCAACAAAAGCGCACCCATGATGGGGATGCCCGCTTTCACCAGCAGCTGAGTCCACCCTGATTTTTTCGCAAGTTCTTTCGTTGAGTCTGTGAGATGCATAAGCTAATTTCAGGTCAACGCATGACGCAGCCATTCTGCGAAAGTGGCACATTCCCAACGGTCCATCGTGCCGGCTCGCCAACACAGGTAATGGGCATGGGGGCTGGGAATGCTGTCCGGGTACAAGCGAACCAATTGCCCGCTGTCCAACCAAGGCGCCCCGAGTTTGGTTCGCACCAAGCCGATGCCCAATCCTTGGGCTGCCGCATCGCACATGAGGCCGATGTCATTGAAAGATGAGCCATCGAGGGGTTCTGGCCAGTCCAAGTTGTGGGCAGAAAACCAGGTGCGCCAAGGCTCCAAGGGGCTGCGCAAAAGCGGTTGGCCTTGCAAGTCTTCGGGTGCCGTGAAGGGACCGTTTTCACGCAACCAAGCCGGCGAGGCCAGCGGCGTGATCTCATCTTTCATCAAGCAAATGTGTTCCACATCGGCATAACGCCCTGCACCGAAGCGCACCGTGAGATCAGCGTCTTCAGCCACCACATCCAGCAGAGGAATGGTCACTTGCAAGGTCAAATCGATTTCCGGATAGGCCTCGATGAACTGCCGTAAGCGTGGCATCAACACAGAACGCGCAAAGGTCGGGGTGACGGCCAGTTTGATTTTGCGACGACCGGATGCGGGGCTGTTGCTGGGGAATTTTTCCAGGGAGGCCAAGCCTTCCCGGACGTGAGCCAAATATTCGGTGCCATCTGTCGTTAACGAAAAATCCGCCCGACCGAAGAGTTTGGTGCCAATGATGTTTTCAAGTTGTTTGACCCTGTGGCTGACCGCACTGGGGGTCACGCACAACTCTTCAGAAGTTTGGGTCACGCTGCGCAACCGCGCCAAAGCCTCAAAGGTCAACAGGCATTGGATGGGCGGAATGCGCGAGGTCATAGCGCGTCTTATTTGAAAATCACGGTCTTGTGTCCGTTGATCAGTACACGGTGTTCGCCATGCCATTTGACGGCGCGGGCCAGCACCTGGCTTTCGGTGTCGCGGCCTTGGGTGGTCAAGTCATCAACTGTTTTGCTGTGGTCCACGCGGGCCACATCTTGTTCAATGATGGGTCCCTCGTCGAGGTCGGCCGTCACGTAATGGGCGGTTGCGCCGATCAATTTAACGCCCCGGTCATGGGCCTGGTAATAAGGTTTTGCACCTTTGAAGCTGGGCAAAAACGAGTGGTGAATGTTGATGGCTCGGCCCGCCAGTTTGCGGCACAGGTCGTCACTCAAAATTTGCATGTAGCGGGCCAGCACGACCAATTCAGCACCTTCTGATTGAATGATCTCGTATTGTTTGGCCTCGGCTTGCGCTTTGGTCGCAGCGGTCACCGGAATGTGGTGAAAGGGCACGTTGTAGCTGGCCGCAAGCTGATAAAACTCGCGGTGATTGCTCACAATAGCGCGGATGTCCAAAGGCAGGAGGCCGCTCTTCCAGCGGAACAACAAATCATTCAGGCAATGGCCCTCTTTGCTGACCATGATCACGGTGCGCATCGGCTGGGTGGAGGCATGCAAATGCCAGACCATCTGTAAGGACGCAGAAAAGGTGGTCAGTTGGGCGCACAGATCTTCTTGGCTCACTTGGTCACAGGCAAATTGAACCCGCATGAAAAACAGGCCAGTGTCTTGGTCGCTGTACTGGGCAGCTTCTTCGATGTTGCCACCCCGTTCCAGTAAAAAGCCGGAAACAGCGTGCACGATGCCGGTGCGGTCGGGGCAGGAAAGCGTCAGGATAAAGGCGTTGTTCATGGAGACAGATTGTCGCAGGGGCATGCGCAGCTGCGCGGCATGAAGTGAATTCTTTTGGATTGTATTGGAAGTGCTGTCAGTCATGCGACCCGAGTGATGGTTCAGCATTTGCACAGGGTCAGTCAAGGACTTACACTGAAAGTTGTACCGCATACGCAATTTGAAACTTGGGCACGAGAAGAAGCTATGACCGCACACACATTCAATATGGACCATCAATGGTTGCCGTTCACACCGAACCGGCAATTTCGCACCGATCCCCGCGTGGTTGTGGGTGCCGACGGCATGCACTTCACCACGCATGACGGGCAAAAAATCCTGGACGGCATTTCCAGCCTGTGGTGTGTGACCGCCGGCCACAACCGCAAGCCCATCAACGAAGCCATCAAAAAGCAGTTGGACACATTGGACTACGCCACCGCCTTCTCCATCAGCAACGACAAAGCTTTCGAAGCAGCGCATATGATCGCCGACTTGGCGCCTGGTGATTTGAACAAAGTTTTGTTTTGCAGCTCCGGCTCGGAAGCCGCCGACACCGCGCTGAAGGTGGCTTTGGCCTACCACCGTGCTCGGGGCGAAGGGCACCGTAACATCTTTATTGGCCGCGAAAAAGGCTACCACGGCGTGAACTTTGGCGGCATGAGCGTGGGCGGGTTGCCTGCCAACCGCAAGGTGTATGGCGCGCAATTGCTGCCGCGAGTGGACCACATGCGTTTCATTCACGACCCGGTGCACAACGCCTACATTCACAACCAAGAGCCTGTCTGGCAAGAAGACCCTTTGGTCGAACTGGAGACCCGCATTCTGGCCTTGCACGACCCCAGCAACGTGGCGGCGATCATGGTCGAGCCGGTCGCTGGTTCAGCCGGATGGTATTTGCCGCCCAAGGGTTACTTGAAGCGCTTGCGCGAGATTTGCGACAAGCACGGCATTTTGTTGATTTTTGACGAAGTAATTACTGGCTTTGGCCGCATGGGCACGAACTTTGGTGCCGACTATTACGGCGTGGTGCCCGACATGCTGAACTTTGCCAAAGGTGTGACGAACGGCGTCATTCCTTTGGGTGGCGTCATCTGCCGCGACCACATTTACAACGCCATGATGAATGCGGGCTCACCCGAGCATGTGATCGAGTTTTTCCACGGTTACACCTATTCGGGCCACCCCGTGGCTTGCGCCGCGGCGATTGCCACCTTGAACCTGTTCAAAGAAGAAGACCTCTTTGCACGGGCCGCTGCCATGGGACCCGTGCTGGGCGATGCCATGCATGCGGCGTTCAAGGGCTTGCCCAACGTGATTGGTATTCGCACTTTGGGTTTGGCCGGTGCGGTGGAACTGACGCCCATGGCCGGTGCGTCCGGCAAGCGTGCTTTTGATATTTTCCTGGACTGCTATCACAAGGGCGTGTTGGTGCGTGCTGCGGGTGATAACTTGGTCATTTGTCCGGCTTTTACCGTCGACAAATCACAGATTGATCAAATCGTCGGGACACTGGCCGACAGCATCCGTCGTCACGCATAAGAGGTCTGGCCTGACGCTACGCAACTTGCTGCAAATCGCAGTCACTTTGTTTTTTGCCCTGTGCGCGGCACTGATGTGCCAGTGGATGCGCACGCCCATTCCTTGGATGTTGGGCCCCTTGTTGGTCACAGCAGGAGGCTCTTTGGTCGGCCAGCCTACACGCAGCGCAAACAGTTTGCGCAACTGCGGGCAGTGGATCATTGGCACCACGCTGGGTTTGTACTTCACACCGGAGGTGGGTGCCTTGGTTGTGAGCTTGTGGTGGGCCATTGTGGTGGGCATCGTTTGGGCCTTGGCCTTGGGTTTTCTTTTTGGTGCTTGGTTACACCGGCAACATGCAAGCTTGTTGACCCAAGGGGAGTCGCCCCATTCAGCACAAGCGGCGCGGGCGACCAGTTATTTTTCGGGCTCCATTGGCGGCGCTGCTGAAATGACCTTGCTGGCAGAGCGAGCGGGAGCAAGAACCGACCTGGTGGCAGCGGCTCACAGCTTGCGTTTGCTGCTGGTGGTTTTGTTGTTGCCTTTCGGCATGAAATGGTTTCAGGTGCATTGGGACTTGCATGTGAACACCATGCTCCTGCCCGGACCCCGCGTGGCGCAATGGCCGGGCTTGCTTTACCTGGCGTTGGCTTCGGGGGCGGGGGCTTGGCTCATGACCCGATTCAAGCGAGCCAACCCCTGGTTCATGGGCGCTATGTTGGCTTCCATTGCGTTGACTCTGTCGGGTCAGCACTGGTCGGCTGTGCCCACCGAGTTGTCCAACGCAGCGCAGTTGGTGATCGGTGTCAGTCTGGGTGTGCGTTTCGAAAAAAAGTTCATTCACACGGCACCACAGTGGATGGTTTCGGTCACATTGGGCACATTGGTGATGATGCTTGCATCGGCCGCTATGGGCTGGGCCATGGCTTGGGCCACGGGATTGCATCCCGCTACCTTGATCTTGGGCACGGCGCCAGGTGGTATTGCCGAGATGGCGATCACCGCCAAAGTATTGGAGTTGGGTGTGCCGGTGGTCACGGCGTTTCAAGTTTGCCGTTTGGTGGCTGTGTTGTTGCTTGTGGCACCCATCTACAAATGGTTTGAAGCCCCAACCCAATCCGAAACGCCATGAAAGCTCAGTGCACCACCACCGGTTGCTGCGCCAGACCCGCGTAGCTTTCCAAGGTGTCCTCCACCTCTTCTTGTGTTGGGGTTTGCAACTGCCAGGCATGAATGTGCTGCTGGAACATCTCGGCCCACGAGCCATCCAGGTAAACCTCTTTGCCAGAGCGTTTGTCCACGATTTCAAAACCATGGCGTTCCAACACAGGACCTTTGACCGTAGCGGCCTCGTTATCTGGGTTGGCCAGCATGTGCATCACGGTAAAAGAATCAGATTCGTAAAGCAGGTTCATGGTGTCATTCTCACTCAACTATGGGCTTGCAGTTGCGTCCGATACATAAAATTTCAAGAGAACAGGGTTTTTAATTGTTCTCCGTGCGTTTGGCGGGTAAAGGGGCTAAGGGTTGCAGCTTGTCCAGGGTCATGTCAATGAAGCTGCCGCTGACTTGGGTGATGCGGATGCGCACCGGCATCCAAGCGTGCGTGCGAGACAGCCACAACTCCACTTTGGTGTCGTATTTGCCGCGCGGCAGGCAGACCCATTTTGAGGTGAGTACCGGCTTGTCATCAATCTGAACAGTTTCTTCCGCTTGCATCGTCAAGGTCCATGGCACGGCCTCGTTCACGGTTGCCGTCTGGATGCTCACGCTGGTGCCTGGCTTGTACCGCTCGGGGTCGCCTGTCATGGCAGCGGCCAATTGCACAAACAGGCTGACCTGGTCTTGCGCGCCGGGTTGCAGCTCCGCTGTCGGCTTGTTGCTGCTGAAGACGATGCGTTTGTTTTCTGCATCAAAGTGGGTGGCCCTCTCGCCTCGCCATTTGTCGGCATACCGCGTGGGGATGAGTCCATTGGCGCCCACGCTCCCCACGCTGCTGAAGACCCTGGAGCCTACTAAAAAGGCTTTGATGGTCAGGCTGGCCTCATAGTGTGTCGGATTGTGTTGCCATCGCAGCTCGCCATTGGCGTAGTAAGTAAACCCCCGCTCTTGACCTGTCAGGCTGTATTGGAGCAATGTGGACGGCGGCAACGCCCCTACGGCCAGAGGCACAGGGGGGGGTGTGATCGGCTGCAAAGGCTCAGCCGCCGGGACAGTTGGTGGGTTGTCTAGGGCCTTGGCGGTGGCCTCGACCGGGGGGGCTTCTACCGCTGGGGCGACCACTTCCGTTGAAGCCACCGCATCGGGCGGTGGGGGTGGCGGTGTGGCCGTGACTTGGGCGTCTGCTGGTTCAGACACGTTTGCACTTGCGCTGGGAGGTGCGGGCACGACTTGGCGCTGTTTGGCGGTTGGGCGCTTGACGGCAACAGGTGGCGGGCTTGCTGCGGGTGTTTCAATCATGCGGGTCTGAATAGGCAAAGCCTTGGCCGGCTCGGCGCGCAGCGACAACTGGAGTGCTTCAGGTCCGCCTAACAGTAAAGTGACATGCACCAACAACACGATAGCGATGATCAGAAGCAATGTCTTGCGAGAAGGCCCATAAGACAAGGAAATGCGGGATGCCATACTCATCAAGCGCAATGACTGTGGCCCAAGTCCTGCGACAACTGGCGCGACATGCGCAGCAGCGCTTGCGCCAAGGGGCCGTTCAGTTCGGTGTCGAAACTGGCCGAAGAACCCAAGGCCACCACGCCCAAGGCCAAATGTTGGTCTGCATCGAACACGGGGGCACAAAGCCCAGAAATACCAGGCAGCAACACGTTTTTGACCCGCCCTAAGCCTTGTTGCCGCGTCTCGTTTTGCAAGGTGCGAACTTCTGCCAACGAGGCCGGTACATCGGTGCGGCCCAATTTGTGGGCCAAGGCTATTTCTTCTTTGAGCAAAGGGGTCAACTTGTCCAGTTGCCCAATGGGTGCCAAAAAGGCAGTGAAGCAGCGGCCCGTGGCTGAACTGAGCAAGGGCATGACATCCCCCAGACGTAAATTGACCGACACCGCCAATGGGGACTCTTGCCAATGCACGATGGTCGGGCCACGGTTGCCCCACACGGCCAGTGCCAAGGTGTGGCCGATTTCTTCCATCAAGACCGGTAAACGCTCGCGTGCCATCTTGACCGCATCCAGGCGTGACAAGGTGGACAGACCCAAGCGCAAGGTGGCGGGGCCTAATTCGTAGCGTGTGTTGGCGGTATCTTGCACGACCAAACCCAAGCGTTGAAAGCTCACCAAATACCGATGGGCTTTGGCTGCGCTCATCTGGGCTGAAGCGGCCAGGTCCCGCAACATCAGGGGCGCAGGGGCATTGGCCAAAACATCGAGCAAGGCAAAGCCCACTTCAACCGACTGTATGCCTGCTCTTTCCTTGTCCATGAGGGGGCTGCGCGTAGCGTCCATAGTGGCTTAAAATTTTTTCGTTGCGTTAAATTGATTTAACAATGCGTCATAGAAAATGTGGCCCCGCTGGAGCGGATAGCCCAGTCCTGCGACAATAAGCCCATGAAATTAGCCACCTACAAAGACGGGTCACGCGACGGACAACTGGTGGTTGTCTCCCGCGATTTGACCACCGCCCATTATGCGACGGGCATCGCCACCCGGATGCAGCTCGTGCTGGACGACTGGAATTTTATGTCGCCGCAACTCGAAGACCTGTACCACACCCTCAACACGGGCAAAGCACGTCATGCGTTCCCGTTCAATCCGCAGCAATGCATGGCGCCGCTTCCGCGTGCGTACCAATGGGCCGATGGTTCGGCCTACCGCAACCATGTCGAGCTGCTGCTTGCAGCGCGCAAGGCCGAAGTGCCGGCCAGTTTTGACGAAGACCCCTTGATGTACCAAGGCGGCAGTGACGATTTTCTGGGCCCGTGCGATCCGGTCGTGTGCCGCGACGAGGCCTATGGCATTGACTTTGAAGCCGAGGTCGCGGTCATCACGGCAGACATTCCCATGGCCACCACGCCGCAAGAAGCGTTGGAAGGCATTCGCTTGGTGATGATCGCCAACGACGTGAGCCTGCGCCACCTGGTGCCCGGTGAGCTGGCCAAAGGCTTTGGATTTTTCCAGAGCAAACCGGCCACCGCCTTCAGCCCCGTGGCGGTCACGCTCAACGAACTGGGCGACGCTTGGGACCAAGGCCGCTTGCACCTGACCATGCAATCGACTTGGAATGGCCGCAAAGTCGGGATGTGCGAAGCCGGGCCGGAGATGACGTTTCACTTTGGCCAGCTCATTGCGCACATGTGCAAAACCCGCAACGTGCGGGCAGGCACCATCGTGGGCAGCGGCACGGTGAGCAACAAAGGCGTGGAAGTCGACGCTAAAAAAGAATGGCCCAAAGGCTACAGCTGCATTGCTGAAAAACGCGCCATCGAAACCATTTTGGACGGGCAACCCAGCACCGAATACATGCAATTTGGCGACACCATCCGCATCGAGATGAAAGGTAAAAACGGTGAAAGCCTGTTCGGGGCCATTGAGCAGAAGGTTGTGCAATCTTGAAATGCATTCGTCATCTTTTCGCATACCTTCTAGGGCTGTCGATTTTTCTGTGTGCAGAAATTGGGGCCGTAGAAATACGCGTCATCACCCTCGTTGTCCCCTTTTCGGCGGGATCTGCGCAAGATGTTTTTTCACGCTTGATCAGCGAACCCCTGGCGCGTGAGCTCCATGCCAACGTCATCGTCGTCAACAAGCCGGGCGCTGGGGGGACCATCGCTTCGGCGTTTGTGGCCAACGCCAAACCGGACGGCCAGACCTATTTGATGGCTGCCATCAGCCATCACCTGGCAGGTGCCATGTATCCGGGTTTGAAATACCACCCGTTGAACAGCTTTCGCGGTGCTGCGTTCTTTGGGTTTTCTGATTTTGTGCTGATCGCGTCAAACGGCCTGAAAACCCCTGACCTCGCCTCTTTTGTCGCACGCGTACAGGCCAACCCCAACGCCTTGAACTATGCGTCCTCAGGCCATGGCAGCACCACCCATGTGGGCATGGCGTCATTCCTCCAAACTGCAAACTTGCAAATGACCCACATCCCGCTGAAAGGGACGGGAGAAATCGTCAACGATATTCTGGCAGGCCGCGTTCAAGCCGCCTTGGTGTCTTTGTTGAGCGTTGCTGGCTATCGTGCTGATCCGCGCATCCAGTTCTTGGCCACCACCAACAGCCGACGCGCAGAACATTTGCCTCAGGTTCCCACCTTCATGGAGTCGGGCTACCCCAAGTACAAGTGGGTCAGCTGGGCTGGTTTGCTTGCACCTGCGGCAACGCCAAGCGAGAAGGTTCAAGAAATGAGCCGGGCAGTGGACAAAGTTTTGAATGACCCTGCCATGAAAGTGCGCTTTACGCAGCTGGGCATATCCCCCACCTTCTCGTCACCTGCCCAGTTTGATGAGGTGTTGAAAGCAGATTGGCTGCATTCGGCCGCCTTGATCGCCGATTTAAAGATCATTCCAGATTGAAGGACGTGCGCTGCTCTTTGCGCTCCCTTAAGCCTGTCATCCCGGAATCGATCCGGGATCCATGTCTTCCACAAAAAATTTAGCTGCCAAAAAATCAACCAATGACCGCTCCGCATCCGACAGCGTTCGGGTCTTGTTCCAGCACAGCACGTTGCTCTGATGGGCCCAGCGCTCATTGACCTTCACCGTCACCAAATTGAAAGCCTCCACATAAGGCTTTGCAACGTCGTCGGGCAACACCGCCATGCCCAAGCCCGCGCCCACCATGCGCAGCGATGTCTCTGGCGAGCCTGCAATGGCCTTGTACTTCAAGGGCTGGTCCGGTATCACCTTGCTTCTGCGCAGCACAAGCTCTGCCTCCAGCGAGGAGCGGTGGCCCACCACATCGTGGTGATACAAGTCAGTGAACTTGATTTCAGGGGTTCCTTGCAATGCATGGCCTTTGGGCATGACGGCCACCAAAGCATGGGGCCGGTAAGGCAGCACCTGAAAGTCAGACAGGTTGACACGGTCCCACAACACGCCAACCGCTGCCCGGTTCTCGCGCAAGCCATACATCACCGCCTCGCTGCTGGACGCGATGTCCAGATGAACAGAAATGTCTTTGTGGCCATCGCGCTTGAGAAACTCGGCAACATCTTGCGGCAAGACGCCCGACATCAAGGTGCTGGTGGTCAACACCCTGACCGTGCGGCCACCCTGTTCGCTGAACCTTTGCAGACCCTCATGCAAAGCATCGGCCTCGTCCAGCAGCGAGCGCGAGCGCGACAACAAATCCAGCCCCGCCTCCGTTGGCACCATGCCATAGCGGCCCCGCTTGAGCAGGGGTGGGCTTTTCAGGTCCGCCTCCAACTTGGCCATGCGCTTGCTGATGGCCGAAGGGGTGACGTGCATGTTTTGCGCAACACGGGCCAGATTGCGCTCTTGGCAAATGGTTGCAAAAAGTCGAAGGCTGGAAAGGTCGGGATCGCTCATGGAGGTCTGAGGTGGGGCAGATCTCACCAATTTAATCGATCTGACTTTCGGTTTTGAGAAATGTTCCGATTTGGAAATTTTGAGATGCCGCAAAATTGATTTTTTAGAAGGTTTGGATTCATTAGCCACATCCAAAACCGCAAGATTTTCCCAATGGGAACTTCTGATATGGCTGAAAATTCAACGCATGGTCATTTTGCGAATTATAAAATAATGAATATTAATTTTAACAAGATCGCTAACAATTTCACTTTATATTTTTAAATCCGCCCGTCAATTAAAAATCACTGAAAAATTATGACCTTCAACAAAATCATCGCAAGTGTCACTTTGGCATTATTTTCACTCAGTAGCTTGGCGGCTCCCACCATCACGACAACAGCAGGTACCGCCGCAACCTCAGGCATTGCCTACACCTACACTGCTTCAGCAACTGACTCCAACAGTCAGCCCTTGACGTGGACGGCACCCACCTTGCCGTCTTGGTTGAGCTTCAGCGCCAGCGGTCTCGCACGCGCTGTGGACTTCGTCAGCAACGCTGGTGGTCAGCCTGGTGGTATGGGATACGATGAAACCACTGGCACGGCTTATTACGGAACCCTTGGTGGGACCACGATTTACAAAGTGGACGCCGCAGGCAACAAAAGCGCATTTGGGGTTCAACCTTCGCCATGCTCCCCTTACGGCAGCTTTGTGATCCGCAACAACAGGCTGTACGTGCCTTGCTATAGCTCCAGCTCAAACTCGATCGTTTCATATGACCTGACAGATACAACTGGCAGCGCCGCTGCTGTTAATTTGCACACTGGCACTTCGGGATTCATTGCTTTGGCAGTGCGCAATAACGTGCTCTACGCCAGTAATTACGTACTAGGCAAAATTTACACAATTGACTGGAATTCCGGTGCTAAAACCGAGTATTGGAATACAAGTACCGATGGAGTCTCTGGACCCTATGGGATGTTGGTCGACACCAACGGCGATTTGTATGCAACGGGCTTTGGAAACGGGGTTATCAAAAAGAAGTCCTCAGGCGGCACAGTCAGCAGCGTTGTGACTGCTGGATACTATTCCACTGACATCAAAAAAGGGCTGAATGGCAAATTTTATGTCAGCAGCTACAGTGGTAATTTGAAAATTTACCCTGCTGATTTCTCAACGCCTGAAACGGTCAACGTCAGTTCGTGGGGCATGACTTTCAATTCCGCAGGTACACTCATTTTGGGTGATGCCAGTTCAAAGTTGGTCAAAATTGAAACTGGTGCGGTTTTGTACGGCACGCCCACTGTGGCCAATGTCGGTGTGCATCCGGTGAGCCTGAGTGTGACCGATGGCACGACGCCTGCTGCTCAAAACTTTTCCATCACCGTGATTGCAGAGCCTTCGGTGACCAC